>CAYOOS010000169.1:0-8472 GCA_964405585.1 uncultured Acidobacteriaceae bacterium
GCTGCTCGTCCCGCATCCGGTGGACATGACTGGGGTTCCCGTTATCGGTGTTGAATTGTAATACTGGTTTTGCGAGACATCATCGATGGGAATATCAAAGCTGGGAGTATTGGTGACGTTGAAAACGTCGAAGCTGAACTTCAGGTTGGTGCGTTCGGTTAGGCTTGTGTCTTTCACAAAGGAGACATCCATGCGCCTTTGCCAGGATTGCCGAAAGATGTTGCGCAAACCGGTGGTGAAATTGGTTTCGTAGGGATCGTTCATCGGTATGGCGCCATTTAATGCACCGGGCTGCAATAGGGGAAGCGTAAAGCAGGACGCTTTGAGGGCAGGCAGTCCGGGTACCGCGCCGCTGTTGCCAGTCACGGCGTTTTTGGCAGTGCAGCCGGGGGCCAGGGGCACGATCGGATTGTTAATGCCATCGTTGACGCCGTAGAAGAGACTGCCCACCGCACCAGTGTAATCAATGACGCTGAAGGGCTGGCCGCTCTGGTAGATAGCGACGCCCTCGATTGCCCAACCGTTGGTGAAGCGCCCCTTCATCGAAGCGGCGTCGGCAGAGAATTTTGGCAATTGATAGACGTAGTTAAAGTTGAAAACGTGGGTCCGGTCGAAGTCCGAAGTTCCATAAGCATCGCGAAGGTGCGTTGGGTTGTCCCCGTTGTAGAACAGACCGAGTGCGCTCTGCTCGTCAGTCGCGTGCGAATAGGTATAGGAGAAACCGACCTGAAGCCCATGGCTAAGGCGCTTCTCGATGTGACTCTGCAGCGCATTGTACGCGGAAATGCCGGCGGCTTCGTAGCTCAACGATTCCGAGGAATAGCCGACGTACGGGACGCGCAAATCCACGTTCCCGCCTTCATACGTGCTGAGGTAGGAGCCCTGGGACTGCCCGTTCACCGGAGGCAAGGCAATGGGGGTGTAACTGCTATCTACGACTGTGTAGCCATACGAATACGCCTGGCCATTGATGGGGTGAGTTGGCGTGGCGATTTGCGCCTGGTTGAAGGGCACGGGGATGACGAGGTGACGCCCGAGGTTCCCGACATAGCCGATCTGAATTAAGAGGTCGTTGCGCGGCTGCCACTGAATGTCCAGCGTGTTATTGATGGTGTACGGGAGCTTATTCTTCCGGTCGTAGACGGCCAGAGCGAAAAGTTGCGCGTCTTTCTCAATTTCCGACACATTGGGCAAGTAATTGATGATATTTGCAGGATTTCCGCTCGGTGGAGCTTGCGGACCGTTGCTGCCCCATGGGTAGGCGAGCGAACCTCCGGTTCCCGACGTGCCGGGGCCAACCTGGGTGGAATCACAGGTTGGGATGTATCCCTCATACGGAGTCGTCACCGCTTGGCACAATTGTGAGTTCACGAATGGCGGCGCCTGATTCACGCCAAACGGCCCGCCGGTGATTACGCCTGCCGCAAAACCGGGGGAAAGATACGAGAAGAGTTCACCGCGATCGTAGTAGAGACCGGTACCCGCGCGGACCACGACCTTGCTATGGAACATTTCCGGGCTCCAGGCGATGCCGAGTCTCGGCGCGATCCCCCACTGGCGGCCCGTAAGGGTGGAATTGCTAACGCCAGCCGTGCCCTCTTTACTGTTGCCAGCTATGATGAAGCCGGTGGAAGTCACTTCACTCCCGTCGAACGAATATTTTGAGGGATCGAAATTGTAGATGCGGCCGTACTTTTCGGTGAGCCCGCCGTTCCAGTCGTAGCGCAGACCGAGAGTCACATTAAGGTTGGAGCGCAGCGCATATTTGTCCTGAATGTAGAGCCCGGTCTGCCCTGCGCGGTAGTAGCGGTTTGCGTCCCCCTGAAGGAAGGCTGTGGTCACGAAACCGTTTGAGGTGTAGGGAGTGACATCGCCGAGCAGGAATTGGGAGAAATCGACAACGCCAATATTGCCGGTGTCAGTTCGATTATCGCGCGTGTTCAACTGCGTGTAAGCATAGCTGCCACCGAACGTGATGGTGTGCTTTCCCTTCGTCCAGATCGCCGTGGCCGAAGGCATGAAACGGTTTTGGAAAACGCCCGTAAAAGCGCCTTGAGAAGCCGAACCTTGACCGATGGTAAGTGCGGCATTGGTGACAGGATTCGCGTAAGGGACGCAGTTCGTGGCGGAATTAGGGCAACCCGTATTGTAGCCGGCAGTGTTTCCGAAGGCGTCCACGATAGTGATACCCGGGAAAATATTTGAGCCGAATGTGTCAATCCCTGTGCTCGAAGATCCGAACGGAATGGAGGAGGGGCCGAAGGGTTGCGAGATTGTGCTGTAGACCTTTTCCCGGATGAACCCAAACGTTTCGCTGATGCTCAAGTTTGTTCTCAGGTTCTGCGTGTTACTGATGGAAAAGACCTGGCTGCCAGCATCCAGGTGCTGATCGAAACCGGCAACGCTGGAGTAAGCATAAGGAGCGACCGTGGGATCATGCTGGTAGTAATACTTCAACGCAACCGTATCTTTTGCCGTGGCGTTCCAATCCAAGTCCGCAACCGCCTGGTTCGAAGTGAAGAGCGCAGTTCCCGGCACAATTGCATTTTCAGGGAAGTTCACGGTGGGCGTTTGCCCGTCGGCCGAGGGGATCAAAAACTGCCCATTCGGCAGTTTGTACTGAAGCAGGGCGAGTGCCACGGGGCTGATATCGCCCGGTGTGACCGTGGCAGGAAAGTTCTGGCACGGCGGAGCCGGACACCAGGAAGTCACGTTTGTGGTGTTGACGAGGTTGGCCAGCGCCTGAGGACTACGGTCATCCGTGAGGCCGGCGGGGACGGTGATGCGCGAGAGACCAATTTCCTGGTCAGAACTGTGAATCTGCTGATAGCTGATGAAGCCGAAGAGCTTGTCCTTGATGAGCGCGCCGCCGAGTGTTCCGCCCGCATCGACGCGGTGCAATTCAGGATTTTTTTCGTCCGCGGGAATGTTGGGGTCGGCATTGAAGAAGTAAGGCGCGGCATTCAGCGCGTTGGTACCGCGGTGAATGTAGCCGGTTCCGTGAAGAGCGTTGGAGCCAGAGGCGGTGCTCATGTCAATGTGCGCGCCGCTGGTGGAACCTTGCTGGGCGTCGTACATCGAAGTATTGACGCGGAGTTCCTGAATCGACTCGGGAGCGGGTGTTGGGAGCGCCTGACCAATGGCGAGATACGGAGATGCGGTGCTCTGGATAATCGCGGCGCTGCTGCTGGCGGCACCGCTGACACCGGTATTGTTCACGACGCGGGCGGAAGCAACCTGGCTGGTGCTCTTGCCGTTAAAAAGGTTGCTGGCGTCAACGCCATTGAGAAGGAAGCTGTTGCTGGTGTCGCGCTGGCCATTGGCCCAGATGGGCTGATTGCCAAGCCCACTGTTGGCGCCGGTGCCGCTGGGCAGTTCGGAGTTCACGCCGGGAGAGAGAATTGCGAGGCCAGTGAAGCTTCCGGTGGCCAGGGGAACCGACTGGATTTGGTCCTTTTCGAGGATGTAACCGTTAGTGGTGTCTTCGGCGTTCAGCAGCGGCGCCGCCTCGACCGTCACGGTTGTACCTATGAGCCCCACTTTCAGAGTCGCGTTTACCGTCGCGGTGCGGTCGGCCTGAACGGTAATCGAGGGAATCTTTAGAGTCTGAAAACCATCGTGCGTGAACGTAAGAGAATACGTGCCGATTGGGAGGTTTACAAAATCATAGCTGCCGACACTGCTGGTTTTCTGTGCGCGCGTGAGTTTTGTGGCGTCGGCGATAAGCGTGACCTCCGAGTCGGTAATTGCGCCGCCCGACGAGTCAGTTACCGTCCCGGTGATGCCGCCAAGAGTTTGCTGTGAAAATGCATGAGGTGCGAGAAGGAGCGAAAAGCAACAACAAAGACAAGATGCAAAAAGGAGGGAGCGGAATGCGCCTATGGTCTTGGTCATTCTAGAATGCCTCCGAAAATTTTCAGAAATGCATCGCCACTACCTTCGTCTTCAGGTAGAGCAGGCAATGCGTGACGAATGAAATTGGAATTCTCCAATTCGGCCCTGACTGACAAACAAAGCGTTGCGAGGAAATTATTCCAATTAGTTGCGGAATCGAAGCGCAAATTTTAGTTTTCCTCAATTCATTTTTTCAATTTCGCATTTCTCAACAGTTTTTCCACAGAACCGGCAACGGTTGGCGGATTTCCACAGGTTCAGTTAACCGAACCGTGCAGGAATTGGCTGGAACGCAAGAATTCCCAAAGCGAACAAGGTGGCATGACGGATAGGAAGAGTCGGCTTTTTTATGCTCGAACCGATGACGAAAAATGGCTTCAATCTCCGGCTAAAGCCGATTTCCGTTTCCTTACGCGCCAGAAAAACCACGACATTCCCGCGACAAGATAGGCCAGATAGATATAGGGAAGTTTTCCGTACGGCCCTTCGGGAACGGGGTACAGATTTCCGGCCAAGGCGAGCAGCATGGCTGTGCACGCAAGCCAAGGGATAATTTGTGCCCCGGGGCGGTAAGCGAGGTGTTGCCGAAGGTAAACTGGCAGGGCCGCACAGACGAGGGCGTAAGTCACGATGAAGCCATAGGTTGCGAGCGAGCCCAGCCAGCCGTAGACGTCCAGGCCGCTGGCGCCGCGTGCCGCCAGAATGGCAACCGGAAGGACTGCGGCGGCTCCAGTTACCACAATCGCTAGACTGGGTGTTTCGTTTCGCGCGTGCGTTTTCTGAAGCGAACCGTGTGCGAGCCCGTTGTGGGACATCAGGAGAAGTACGCGAGCGGCCGCCGTGATGCAAGCCAGGGTTCCCGCAAACATGCTGACCAATGCCCCAATATCGATAATCAGGCCGAGAATGGGAAGGCCGCCAATTCTCGCCAGAACGCGCATGGGGGCCGGACTTGTGCCAAGATCCTGTCCTACGCTGCGAAATCCGAGTACTTCGGCGTAAGCGCAAGCGGTGAAGATAGCTCCAGCCAGTAAAGCGCTCTGGATGACGGCGCGGGGAATCGTACGCAGAGGATTGCGCGCTTCCGCACCGAGTGTGGTGGCGCTTTCGAAGCCAGCAAAACTGAACAGCGCGAGCACCAGGCCCAAGCGCAGGCCGCTGCCAGTCATGCCTTGCAGATGGAATTGCTGCCAGTCCAGGTGCCAGCCATGTCGCACCAGAACGAGCACCACCACGATTAGAATGAACGAGACGGAAACAGCTTCGATCCATAACATCAAGCGGGCGGATACTTTCACGTCGCGCCAGGCAATCCAGATGGAGATGGCTGTAACCGCAAGGGCGAGGAAGGCAGCTGAGGTTCCGTGGCCGATTGCGTCACGGAGCAGGAGGTTTCCGTAATGGTAGAAGCCCCCGATTACGCTCGAGCCCGTGGCGATGTAAGCGAGGAGGAGGCTCCAAGCGGCAATAGCGGCCATCGATGGCGGAAGAATCATGGAGGCGTAGGTGTATAGGGAGCCCGGGGAAGCCGAGTAGCGAGCAAATTTCCCCACACACAGTGCAACCAGCAAGATGGCGACCGTCGCCAGGACATAAGCAAGCCACGTGCCGTTGCCAGCGAGCGCGCAGACGAGGGGAATAGTGGCTACCGGAGTAGTGGTCGGGGCAATCGTGGAGACTGATTGTGCCAGCGTCTCCATGGGCGAGAGCACATTGCGCCGCAATCCATAGCCTGCTACATCCGTCCGCTCTGACGCCATAGTATGAATGCAGCTCCGTTTTTCATATTCTTCGCTCAATCAAGAAGCAAGTGCGGTTACGATATAGGCTCAACTCATTTGGTACAAGGGACTTTTTCATCACTAATAAGAAATTGGCGCGTTAAAGTTTCGTTTCAAATGTACCGAGATATCAATCGAGTTCCCGCTGCTGCCCAGAATTGGCGCTTCCCTTTGCGGCAGCAGCGGAGGTTCGGGGACCGGGGGACGGATTTGTTGGTCCGCCCGAATCAGGAGAAAACATGACTTCCATGCTCGACTTCACGTCCATGCTCGCCGTTGCTCTGGCGGAGGCGCGGCTTGGCCTGCAGGAAGGAGGCATCCCCATCGGGGCGGCTATTTTCGATGAGGGCGGGAAACTGCTCGGTGCAGGGCATAACCGCCGCGTGCAGCAAAGCGATCCCTCCGTGCATGGGGAAACGGACGCGTTCCGCAAGGCTGGCCGACAGAAAAGTTACCGCAAGCTGATCATGGTGACGACGCTCGCGCCCTGCTGGTATTGCAGCGGTCTGGTGCGCCAGTTTGGATTCGGCACCGTGGTGGTTGGCGAGAGCAGAAACTTTCAAGGTGGCATTGATTGGCTGCGTTCGCTGGAGGTGCGTGTAATTGATCTCGACTCGCAAGAATGCGTAACGATACTGGCCGATTATATCCGCGCGAATCCGGCGGTGTGGAATGAAGACATCGGCGAAGAATAAGCCAACGGAGCAGAGCAGCCGTCAACTGAGCGAAATTCCCGGAACGCATGCTATAGTCTGACGCCTCAATCTGATTTCCGGGGATAGTTGATGGAACTCACACAGGTCGCCGCGTCTCTCTATAATCCTGATCTGGCGCCGATTCCGGCGGAAAAGCGATCCTGGGGCACCTACAATTACGCGTCACTCTGGGTGGGCATGAGTGTTTGCATTCCCACCTACATGCTGGCTTCCGGCCTGATTGCTGGTGGGATGAGCTGGATTCAGGCGATTGCGACCATCCTTCTGGGAAATTTGATTGTGCTGATTCCCATGCTGCTGAACGCGCATGCGGGCACGCGGTACGGGATACCGTTTCCCGTATTCGTCCGCGCTTCATTCGGGGTGCGCGGCGCGAATGTACCGGCGGTTTTGCGAGCGCTTGTGGCGTGCGGCTGGTTCGGCATCCAGACATGGATTGGTGGTCAGGCTATTTATTCAATGCTGCGGATCGTGTGGCCAGGAGCCGCCAGCCTTCCCGGCAGCAACTGGATCTGCTTCTTTGCGTTCTGGGCCATCAATATGGCCGTAATCTGGCGCGGAATCGAAACGATAAAGTTCCTCGAAGGGATTGGCGCGCCCTTCATGCTCGTGGTGGGCCTACTTCTTCTTTTTTGGATTACGCGCAAGGCGGGCGGGTTCGGGCCTGTCTTGCACACACCCAGCAAATTTCACACAACCTCGGAATTTGTGCGCTTCTTTATTCCTGCGCTGACCGGAATGGTAGGCTTCTGGGCTACGGTGGCGCTGAATATTCCAGACTTTACGCGTTACGCCCGATCGCAACGTGCCCAGATGGTTGGACAGGCTTTGGGATTGCCTACCGCGATGACGTTGTATTCGTTCATCGGCGTCGCGGTCACGTCCGCATCCGCGGTAATTTTTGGCAGCCCCATATGGGATCCGGTGGTGCTGCTCGGGCGATTCAACCAGCCCCTGGTAGCGCTAATCGCTCTGGTTGCGCTGCTTCTGGCAACGCTGAATACAAACGTTGCCGCCAACGTGGTCTCGCCTTCCAACGATTTCTCCAATTTGCGTCCGAGCCTGATTTCCTTCCGTACGGGCGGCCTCATCACCGGCGTGATGGGCATATTGATGATGCCTTGGAAATTACTGAGCGATTTCAGTTCCTATATTTTTGGCTGGCTGGTGGGGTGTTCAGCGTTCCTGGGACCCATTGCCGGAATCATGATTTGCGATTACTACCTCGTACGGCGGAGGCGGCTTGTCGTGGAGGATTTATATCGCCGCAGTGGAGTGTATGAGTTCTGGCGCGGGTTTAATCCCAGGGCAATCGGGGCTCTAGCGGCAGGAATCGCGATCGCCCTAATCGGCCTGGCGGTGCCTGCCATGCGTTGGCTTTATGACTACGCATGGTTTGTGGGTTTTATTGCCTCTGGCGGATTGTATTTTGTGTTGACGCGGGAGCAACCTTCGGCGATGAAAGAGGTTCTCCCTGGGCAGCAATTAATTTAGTCTTTCTTCAATCCACGCGAGCTATCGGATCTGGGAGTTGAGAGCCGGGAGGATGGGTTGACCGATATTCAACGAACAACGCCCCGCGCAAATACGCTTGACGAACTTCTGCCGCCGCTAACGCGTAACGAAGCCGCAGTGGAAGCCGCGCGATGTCTGATGTGTTATGACGCGCCCTGCACTCATGCATGCCCCACGCACATTGATATACCCCGGTTCATCAAAAAAATTTCCACACAGAATTTGCGAGGGTCTGCACGCACAATCCTGGAGTCCAATTTGCTTGGCGCCACCTGCGCTCGTGTTTGCCCCGTGCAGGAATTGTGCGAGGGGGCGTGCGTGCTTGGGGCTGAGCACAAGCCCATCGCCATCGGGCGACTGCAACGCTATGCGATGGATTTCGCTTATGAAAAGGGACTGGAGTTGTTTTCGCCGGCGAAGACGGTAGGCAAGAGAGTGGCGGTCATTGGCGCCGGCCCCGCCGGCCTTTCCTGCGCGGGCGAACTCGCGAAAGCCGGATACAGCGTGACGTTATTCGAAAAGCGCGATCTGGCGGGCGGTCTCTCGACGTATGGAATTATCGGCCT
>CAYOOS010000170.1:0-8410 GCA_964405585.1 uncultured Acidobacteriaceae bacterium
CCGTCGCCTTCCGGTAATATTTCAGAGCCTCCGTGCGCGTCGGCTTCTCCCCGCCGCACACCATTGGCAAATCCCCAATCTCCAGCAACTCCGGCGTAGTGAAAAACACCATATTCACCGGATAGTGATAAATCGAATTGCACAAGCATCCCTTATCCACCACCAAAGCCCGCATCCCCGCCCGCTTAGCCTCCATAGCGCAAGCCAGCCCGGTAGGTCCCGCCCCAACACACAAAATATCGTAAGTAGTCATAATCCTTTGATTTTGCCGACCCTTTTTTGTTTATGCAAACACCGAATGCGGGTGTACTCTTTGCCTTGTTCCACGGGAGGCACAAATGCGAAGTTCCACGGCATTCCTTACTGTAGCCGCCCTTTCAACCTTGCTTTTCTTATCCCCTACCCTCGCCCAAAAGCAACTCGCGCAATCTCCGCAAATCCTCGCCTCGAAGACAGTTTATTTTGAAAACAAGACAGGGTCTGACGTTGTGGGCAAGAAAGCCATCGCCCAATTGAAGAAATGGGGCAAATTTCAAATTGTCACTGACCGCAAACAAGCCGATCTTGTTCTTCTTCTTTCTGCCGACCCCTATAAAGGCGGAAATCTGGTCATGTCAGGGGGACAGACCGGCAAAATTGACGATAGCGGCCGCATCACCGAAGATCCTGTTCCCAATTACAACAAGCAATCTCCCACTCGATACGCTTATCTGACCGTGATCGATCCCAACACCGGCGCCAATCTCTGGAGCGAAGAGCATCTCTGGGGCGGCATTCTCACTGGTGTGAACAGCGTCGGAGCACGTCTCGTCAGAGAACTTGAGAGACAAGCCAAGAACTGAGCCTCTATCGGGCCACCGCAGTCAGCCCCACGGGTGCAGCAGGGACTCGCCATTGGTTGCCTGCGGAATTACCCGCGAAAACTGCCAGGTTCTGCGAGAGCTGAATCAGAGAGGCTCCTTTGCATTTTGAAGTATCCTCCAAACAGTCCGCGTATGCCTGCACAAGTGTCTGAAGTTGAGGCTCCTCCAGAACAAGCAGCGGACCTGAATAGAGAATCCAGAATTTTTCCTTAGCTTGAGCGACTTCCCCCTGGTTCTTGCTTCTCGCTATTGTGGAGGTTGCCGTAGTCAATTCGATGTAAGACGCCAGCCGCTTTTCCAGGAATGGTTTCGACGCTTCTAACTGTTGTGCGCGGAGCTGGTCTGTTCGACCGAGGTTGTACTGAATGAGGGTCCACCCTCCCCCGATTATGATTGCCACCGCCGTCAGCAGTTTTGCGAAAGCATCTATGGTGCGCGCCCAACCTTCGTCTAGAGGTAGCTTCATGGTGTCCATCCCGTTGTCACACCTTAACCGACAATGACTTGTGGTTTCCGCCGGGTGCCCCAGGTAACGATTTTCTTACCTGGGTCTTGGGTTCTCTTCTCCGAAACTTATAACTGAAAACTTACAACTGATAACTTTCCAAAATCCCCACCAACTCCCCGCGAAACGCCTCCAACTCCTTCAACCGTTCCGCCGTAGCCGCCACTTCCCTCTTCTTCCAAACAAACACATCCCCCTTCGCCCGCTTCAGCCGCACACTCAAATTCCCGTCCACCATCACCGTAGCCGGCGCCAGCAATCGCAACCCGCCATTCTCCACCGGAGCCAGCACCGCCGCGCACTCTCCCCGCCGCACGCAAAGCGCACTCTCATAAGGAGCAATCGCAACAGGCCGAAACCCCGCCGCAAACAACCGCTCCATCGTCTCCATCTGCAATTGTGTCAGCTCGACCATTCCCCCGAATTATACACGCACCACCACAAGTGCTTGAGGGTGCCCCATCCTTTCTGCGCCGTTTGCAGAAAGGGTGGGCTCTTACGATCAAGAAGCGCGCACTCCCATTCTTCCGCAGCCAGGATCCCCGTCATTCCGACCGAAGCAGCCCGACGTCCTCTTCCGCCATCGCCCACCAACCCGACACCGTCATTCCGAGCGTAGCAGCCCGATTTTTTCTTCCGCGCCGTTTTGTGGCGCGTCGGGCTGCGGAGAGAGGGACGGTTTTGCATCGCACGGTTTTCGTGCGATGAATCCCTCTTGGGTTATTTTGGCTCGTTTTGCCTTTCTCTTCTCTGTGCCCTCTGTGTTCTTCCCTCTGTGAACTCTGTGTTACCGTCCCTCTTCCTCTTTCTTCTCTTATCCCCCCCCCAAAAAAAAACGGCGCAGTCAAGGCCGCGCCGTAAATTCCTCTTTCTTTACTTAAAACTTACAACTGAAAACTGACTACTACCTCTGCCCCGGCGCAGCCAAAGCCGCGCCGTAAATTCCTTCTTTCTTTACTTAAAACTTACAACTGAAAACTGACCACTGTCTCCCCCTCACGCCGCCGTAGAATCCGCCTCCCCCGTCCCCTCCAACTGCGCCAGTATCTCCCGCAGCGTCCGTATCAACTCATCCCGCGACACATGGCTCTTCTTGAATTGCAGCTTAAACCGGAAAGCTTCATTCTCCGGCTCGTACTGGAAAATAAACGGTTGCGCCCGTTGCGGCCCCTGTTTCTCGTCCGACCGCGCCTGCCGCGCCCCATCTCGAGTCAATCCCGCCTGCAAAATCTTCGCAAACAACTCCATCATCTGTCGCTCGGTCGGCTGCCGCGCAATCTGCAACAACAGCGACTTGGTCGTAATCCCATTCTCCACGCACTTCTTCCGCAATGAGTCCGGAATATTCCGCAGCAATAGCGTTTCCGTCACCGAACTCCTAGCCTTCCCAATCCTCTTCGATAATTCCTCATGCGAATAATTAAACTGCTCGGACAGCCGCTGCAATCCGTCCGCTTCTTCAAACGGCGTCAAATCCTTCCGCTGAATATTCTCGATCAGCGCAATTTCCAGCGTCTCCGCGTCGTCCGCGGTCTTCTCGATGCACGGCACTTCGCGCAATCCCGCCGCCCGCGCCGCGTGATACCGCCGCTCGCCGGAAATAATGTAGAAGCAGTCTTCCCGCGGAATGAACCGCACCAGCAGCGGTTCCAGCACGCCCTTCTGCCGGATCGAATCCGACAATTCGCGCAGGTCTCCCAACGCCTTCCGCGGCTGTTCCGGATTCGGCCGGATCTGCTCCACCGGGATCATCCGTCCCACCGCTGCGCCGCTATAGCTTGTCAGCGATTCAACATAGTGCGCGTCATGCCGCATCTTCAGCGTGACGGGCAACCCTAGCCTCTTCGACACGTTGTACGACCTCCGCTGCCAGTTTTTTGTACTCCAGCGCCCCAGGTGACTTGGGCGCGAATGTCAATATCGTTTCTTTGTACGCCGGGCTCTCTTCCAGCCGCACGTTCTTCCCGATCTTCGTCTTGAACAGCACTTCTCCAAACACCGATCGGATCTGTCCGTGCGTATCCTTCGCAATATTCGTGCGCTTGTCGTACAGCGTGATCACCACGCCCAGCATCTTCAATTGCGGATTCGGCCGCGCGCGGATCCGTTCGTACGTCTCCAGCAAATCATCGGTGCCCTCAATCGCAAAATACGCCGCTTGAATCGGCACCATCAGATGCGTGGAAGCCACCATCGCATTCACCGTCAATATTCCCAGCGACGGCGGCGTATCCACAATAATGTAGTCGTAATCCTTCGCAATGGGCGCCAGCGCATCCTTCAATCGGAATGGCGCGTCAAACTGCCCCGCCAGCACCGTCTCCAACTTCGCCAGCGCCAGCCGCCCCGGCCCAATCGAGAGCATCGGGTCCTTCGAAGGTTTCACGATGGACGCCAGCGGCGTGTGCGCGTCCCCCAACACCTCGAACATCGATTGCGTCACTTCCCCCATGCTGAAAAACGCAATCGTCGAATTCGCCTGCGGGTCCAGGTCAATCAGCAGCGTCCGCCTTCCCTTATGCGCAATCGCCGCGGACAGGTTGATCGCCGTCGTCGTCTTTCCGACCCCGCCCTTCTGATTCGCTATCGTGATAATGGCAGTCATCGCCGCTCTGCCTCCGCCCGCACTGCCCTTTCAACCCTGCAATTCCCAGACCAAGCCCATCTCCCATAACGGCACTGCCCGCCTTCGTTCTTCGCACTCACCCGCACCACTCCGCGCACACCACGCCCCTCGGAAGGCACTGCCGCTTCATCCTTTTTTGCTGTGGTTATGCCACCAGAAAGGCCCAAAGGCATAAGCAAAGAGTACGTTTCAGACCCGCTCTAGTGCAAGGGGAAAACCGCCGCCCCGGTGGAAAACTCCCCGACTCTCTTCTCTCTCTCTCTTCTCTGCGACCTCTGTGTTCTTCCCTCGGTGAACTCTGTGATACCGTCCCTCTTATTCGTAAAACGCCACTCCCCCAAAAATCCTCGCCACGTTCCAATTCGGCGCACCCTTCCCGTCAACCACCCAACCCCGTCATTCCGAGCGTAGCGGCCCGATTTTCTCTTCCGCGCCGCTCTTCGGCGCGTCGGGCCGCGTAGGGAGGAATCCCTCTTGGGTTGTCTTCCGCTGTCTTGCTTACTTCTTCTCTGCGCCCTCTGTGTCTCTGCGTTAAACTTCTTCTGGTTTTCCTAAAACCCCACTCCCCAAAAATCCCCCGCCCCCTCCTCCAACTCCAATCCCAATTCCCAACCCTTCGGCCCCTCATGCCCGCGCCAGATCAGCGTGGCCGCCGCCGTTTTCCCATTCAATTCATTCTGCACCACCAGTTTCTGCCCCACCGCAAATCCCTGCGGCACAATCGCCAGGCACCCCTTCGCACTGATATCCACCGTGTACCCCTGCGCGCTGAGCGTCTCCCCGTGCTCTCTCCACTCCACCCAAAGATTCATCCTCAAATACAGCCGTGGTTCCGCCCGCATATCCCGGATGCTCGCCACATAGCTAGCTTCGTTCACCGTTCCCACGATCCACCCTCCGTCAAACCGTCGCTCTCAATCCTCAACTGACCCGCCCATCCGCACAAATCATCCGCGAAGCACACCACTCCGCATCTCCCTTCACGCTAGTTCCACGTCCCCTCATCGTCAATGGAACTAACCTCCCATTCCCCCGCACAAGTAACCTCCTCCCCTCCGCCGTTCTCCTCTTCTCTGCGAACTCTGGGTCCTCTGTTATCTCTGTGTAATGCCTTTTCTTCCTTCCACTTTCCATTGTCCCAATCCCCAGCCCATCATAAACTCTCCTATTCCCCATGCTCTCCTACTCCACTCTTCGCCGCGAACTACCTCCCACCCTTCGCCTCGCTCTCCCTCTCGTCCTCGCCGAAATAGGCTGGATGAGCATGGTCATCGTAGACACCATGATGGTCGGCCGTCTCCCCAACAGCGCCGAGTCCATCGGCGCCGTCAGCATCAGTTCCAGCCTCTTCATCGTCTTCGCCTTCTTTGGTGAAGGTCTTCTAATCGGCCTCGACACCCTAGTCTCCCAAGCCTTCGGCGCGGGCCATCGCGAAGACTGCCACCGCTCACTGATCAACGGCATCTACCTCAGCTTTGCCGTGGCCCCATTTCTCCTCATCCCCGTCTGGTACCTCCCAAGCTATTTCGGCCGCATGGGCGTTGACCCCAAAATCTCTGTCCTCGCCGTTCCCTACATGCACACTCTCGGCGTTGGCCTTCTCCCCCTGCTCCTCTATTTCGCCGTACGCCGCACCCTCCAGGGCATGAACATGGTTCGCCCCATCGCCTTCGCCCTGGTCACTGCCAATCTCATCAATTTCTGCGGCAACTACATTTTCATCTTCGGCAAATTCGGCATGCCCGCCTTCGGCGTCACCGGCTCCGGCTGGGCCACCGCCGTTTCTCGCACATATCTAGCCTTGGTCTTAGTCGGCTACCTGCTCTGGTACGACCATCGCCACCGCACCGACCTCCTGAAAACTCCTGTCGAAATCGATATCCAACGCATCCGCCGCCTGATTGCCTTGGGCCTTCCCGCCGCCCTGCAACTCACCGCCGAAGTCAGCGTCTTCGCCATGGTCGCCTCTCTAATCAGCCGCCTGGGCCCCGTTCCCCTCGCCAGCCACCAGATCGCCCTAAACACCGTCGCCTTCACCTACATGGTCCCTTTGGGAATCTCCTCCGCAGCCGCTGTCCGTGTAGGCCAAGCCATTGGCCGTCGCGATCCCCTCGCCGCTCAAGATGCGGGAAACACCGCCATCCTCCTCGGCGCCTCCTTCATGTCCCTCATGAGCATCGCGCTTCTGGTCTTCCCGCGCTTAGTCGCCCGCATCTACACCGACGACCCAGTCGTCATTCACAACGCCACCATCCTCCTCGCCGCCGGCGCCGCTTTCCAACTCTTCGACGGCATCCAAACCGTAGCCACTGGCGCCATGCGCGGCTCCGGAGACACCCGTACGCCCATGGTCTGCCACTTCTCCGCCTACTGGTTGATGGGTCTTCCCCTAGGAGCCTGGCTCTGCTTCCGCCGCCATTGGGGAGCCTTAGGCCTCTGGGTAGGCCTGAGCCTCTCCCTGATCCTGATCGGCATCCTCCTCCTAATCTTCTGGCGCCGCCGCATCCACCGCCTGATCGCCGCCTCTTCTGCCTGATCCCCCCGCGCCCTGTAGCTCAGGCCTTCAGGCCTGAGGCCCTCCACGACGATTCCCAGTCTCTGTCCTGCCTCTAGGGTTTCTCCTCGATCTCTGTGGCACCTCTGCTAACTCTGCGGTTCGTTTTTCTCTTTTCTCTGTGATCTCTGTGTTCCTACCTCTGTGACCTCTGTGTTACCGTCCCTCTTTCCTTTCTCTGTCCCTCTCAAAAGAAAAACGGCACAGCCAAAGCCGCGCCGCCCAAACCGCTTCCTGATATCTGATGTCTCCCCCACTACATCTTATACCGCCCCAAATCCTCGTCGCTCAATCCCTCCAGCCAATTCCGCAACTGTTCATTCGTGCTCCGCTCCGCCAATGCCGTGGACACCTTCGAACTCTTCAGCACCGTCTCGTCCACAAAAATCGGGCAATCCATCCGCAACGCCAAAGCCAGCGCATCGCTCGGCCGCGAATCAATACTCATCAACTCGCCTTCGCGTTCCACCCAGATCAACGCAAAAAACGTGTCGTCCCGCAAATCGTTCACCACGATCTTCTGCACCCGCACATCCAGCCCCAAAAATATGTTCTTCAATAAATCATGCGTCATCGGCCGCGGCGTCTGCACCTTCTCAATCTCCAACGCAATGGCATTCGCTTCGTACGCTCCCACCCAGATCGGCAGGATCGCCTGTCCCTGCACATCCTTCAGCACCACAATCGGCATTTGCGTCACCGGATCCATCATCAGGCCGCGTATTTTCATTTCCACTTCCATCGCGCCTCCTAATCCCTGCCGATCCTCAGAGCCTCATCCCACCCTTAAACTCTTATACTCTTTCACTCTTATACTCTTACACCGCTTTTTCTTCTCTGCGAACTCTGTGTCCTCAGTGGTAAAGCTTTTCTCTTGCCTTCTCTGAAACTTTCAACTTTTGACTTTGAACTCTAAACTTTCTCCCTACTCCCCCTCCCCCACCAAACTGTTCGGCCCCGCTCCCGTCACCCGAACCTGCACGTAGTCTCCCAGAAGTTCCTTCCCCGGTGAAGTGAAATTCAGCACGCGATTACACGACGTATGTCCCATCCACTGATTCTCGCGCCGCGATTTCCCTTCCACAAGCACCTCAAATGTTTCTCCCACCAGCCGCGCGTTCCGCGCAATCTGGATTTCCCGCTGCCGTCCCTGTAATATCCCCAGCCGCCGCGATTTCTCTTCTTCCGGTATCGCGTCCTCCATCTTCAGCGAAGGCGTATTCGGCCGCGGCGAATACTTGAACGAAAACGCTCCATCATATTGCGCCGCATCCATCAAACTCAAAGTCTCCTCAAAGTCCTTTTCCGTCTCTCCCGGAAATCCCACGATCAAATCCGTCGTAATACTGATCCGCCGCTTCGCCCCGCGCAACATCGCAATCTTTTCCAGATACTCTTCTCGCGTATAAGTCCGAGCCATCGCTCGCAGCACCGCCGTCGACCCGCTCTGCACCGGCAGGTGCACATGATCGCAGAGCGCCGGCACCGCCTCAATCGCCTCCACAATATCTTTCCCAAAATCTCTTGGGTGCGATGTCATAAATCGCACACGCCGTATTCCCGGCACTTCCGCCACCGCCACCAGCAACTCCGAAAATCGCATCCGTCGCGCGCTCGGGTCTTTGTATGAATTCACCGTCTGCCCCAGCAACTGCACTTCCGTGTACCCCAAATCCGCAACCTGCCGCACTTCTTCCAGCACCGCCGCGCTCGTCCGGCTCCGTTCCGGCCCCCGCGTAAACGGCACCACGCAATACGTACAAGCCTTGTCGCACCCTTCGATAATCGTCAGATACGCCCGCCAAGGGTTATCCCTCCGCGTCATCTCCGTCTCAAACGTTTCGTCCGTATCCGTCTCCAGC
>CAYOOS010000171.1:0-8402 GCA_964405585.1 uncultured Acidobacteriaceae bacterium
ACGATCAACCCCATGGTCATCTTCTTCTTGTTGGTCATAACGTGCTCCGTCAATTTTTGTTCCCGCTATCCGCGTCCCTTTCCAGGCGTGAAGTATATGCAATAGCCGCCACCGAGCAGCGCCAGAATCGCTCCCCACCAGATGCTGGCGTGATAGTTAAACAGCACGACCGGATGCGCTGGGATGTGAAAGAGTTCGTAGATTCCCGACCCGAAAATGAGCAAGCCATTTACGAGCAGGGAAATCCCGATAAAAAACCAAATGGAGATGGATCCGCCGCTTTTCATAACGCCTCACCAGAAAATAATATTCAGGACCACGAAAATGGTCCCGACAACGACGGCCCAGAACCACGGCCGGTGGAACGTGGAGACGTATGTCTCCGATGGAATGTCCGTCGCGCCGTAAACCAGGCCCTTCAATTCCGCCTCGGGTTTCGGCTTCGTGAGGAGACTCACGACAACGGTCACGATGGCGCAAGTAAGGCAAGACCAAAGGGCGCGGTACATGTTCTCCGCCATGTCTTTGGCGTACGGCGAAAGCGCCACGTAGCGAAGCGCTGTGGGATCCATCTTCACCCAAGCCCACATGCCCACTGAGGAACCTGTGCCTGCGAGCAGGCCCCAGAATCCTCCCGCGGGCGAGGCGCGTTTCCAAAGCATGCCAAGAATGACGGTGGCAAACAGCGGGGCGATGAAGAAGCTGAAGAGCGCCTGGACGTAGTCCATGATGCTCTTGAAATTGATCACCAAGTACGCGGTGCCGATCGAGATGATTACACCACCGAGAGTGGACCAGCGGCCCATGTTGACGTAGTGCTTGTCGGAAGAATTTTTCTTGATCAGTGCACGATAGATGTCATAGGTCCAGACGGTGGTAAAGGCGCTGACGTTTCCCGCCATGCCAGACATGAAACCCGCAATGAGCGCGGTGATGCCAAGTCCCAGCAAACCGGGTCCGCAGTAACGAGCCAGCATCAGTGGAAGTACTTCGTTGTAGCTGTGCCCACCCGTCGCAACCGCTTGAGCTTCCGGCATGAGCTTCATCGGGAGAAGCGCGAGCCCCAACAAACCGGGGAGAATGACGATGAACGGCACAAACATTTTGAAGGCAGCTCCGATGATCGGAGCCATTTTTGCGGCCCGTAAATCCTTGGCCGCCAAAACGCGCTGAACAACGAGAAAGTCAGTAGTCCAATACCCCGTCGAGATGACCGCGGCGAGGCCAAAGACAATTCCTGTCCAATGAATGCCCATCGGATTGTCTTTGAAATGCCCCATCGTGCTCCACATATGCGTGTATTCCGCGGAAGCGTTGACGGCGATGCGCGCCTTCAAGCCGGTCCATCCGCCGGCCTCGATCAAGCCCAGGATCGGGATCAGCAGGGCACCCGCCCAGATCAGGATGAATTGAAGCACCTCGTTGAAGATTGCCGAACGCAAGCCGCCAAGCGTGACGTAGATCGCCACGGTGATCGAAGACACCCAGATGCTGACGTTGATGTTCCAGCCCAGAATAATCTTCAGCACCAGCGCCATCGAATACATGTTGATACCGCTCATCAAAACAGTCATGAATGCAAAGCAGACGGAAGAGAGCGCGCGGCTGGATTCTCCGAATCGCAGCTTCAGGTACCCGGGAACAGAGTGCGTCTTGGAGATGTAGTAGAACGGCATCATTACCAACGCCAGAAACAGCATCGCGGGAATCGCGCCGATCCAATACCAGTGCGTGGCTAGAATGCCGTATTGATAGGACGCTCCCGCCCATCCCATCAATTCGAGCGAACCCAGGTTGGCGGAAAGAAAACTCAATCCCGCGATCCAAGCGGTCATCTCTCTTCCAGCCATGAAGAAGTCTTCGCCGGTGTTGGCCCGTTCTTTCAGATAAAATCCGATCGCCAGCACCAGAACGAAGTAAAAGACGATGATCACCATATCCACGGTGGATAGGTGCACCAATCGTGGTGTGTTAAGAAATGCAAAGGCGAGTGTCATGGGGCCTAATGTATCTCCTGTCCGGGAGCAAGAACATACTTCCCCTGGAGTTTAATTTCCGCCGACGAACTTCCTACGAGAATCGAGAATTCACCGGGTTCAGCGTTCCAATCATGCTTTTTCACGTCGTAGAAGGAGAAAGCACGGGGATCGAGCGCCACTTTTACCTGCTTGGCCTCACCGGGCAGAAGATTGACCTTCGCGAAGCCCTTCAGTTCCTTTTGCGGCCGCGGAATGCTGGCATGCGTATCGCCTACATAAACCTGCGCAACTTCCGCACCTTCGCGCGAACCGGTGTTCTTTATAGTAAAGGAAACCTCAGCGATAGTTCCGCTGCCGTTCGCTGCCGGCGAAATTTTCAAATCGCTGTACGCGAAGGTCGTGTAGGAAAGCCCGTAGCCAAAGGGGAACAGTGGTTTAACGCCATTATGCTCGTAGCCGCGATAGCCCACGAACACTCCTTCGGTGTACTCCACGTGTTTATCCTTTTTCTGTGGGTAGTAGCTGTGGAACGTCGGATTGTCTTCCCAACGCCTCTCAAAAGTAGCGGGTAGTTTTCCGGATGGCGAGTACTCGCCAAACAAAATTTGTGCCAGAGCGGTGCCACCCTCTTGTCCCGGATACCAGGCTTGTAACAGAGCGGGAACGCTGTCCAGCCAGTGAGTCATCTCCACGGCCCCTCCCGAAGTCACCACCACAATTGTGTTCTTGTTCAGGCCCGCGATGCGCTGGATAAAAGTGTCCTGGCCCGCGGGCATGCGGAACGTGCGATCGGCCCCTTCGCTCTCTGTGCTCGGGTCAAATCCAACGCAGAGGATCACAACATCGGCGTTCTTTGCAATGCTTTCCGTTTCTTCACCGATGCGCTGCGTTGCCAGGTCAACGTCAAACCTCGCCGTTGCTCCGCCCACATTCTCGAAGTACTCCATCCGGATCTTAACTGGCTTACCGCCTTCAAGGTGCCGAATCACGGAATTCTGCTTCTCTCCGTGGCGTTGCCAGTCATTGATGACTAGGTCGTCGTCAAGATAGAGGCGAACACCGTCATCAGTGGACGTAAAGAAAATATAATCATCTTCCGAACTGGGGATGAAATAGCCGGTCCAGCGCGCTGAAAAATGATCCACGGGCTGCCCTTCCTCATAACTTCCGTCACCCCAATGGAAATTAACCCGCGCATCGGTGCGGACCAGCGTTGGCTCTCCGTCAAGATTTTCGTTATTGAAGTACACCCCTTTCAATCCCGGGGCCCCACCAGGCGCGGTGACGAACTCTGCGTGGTTGGTAATTGAGTCAATGGTCTGCGCTTCGGAGCGGTACAGCACACGAACATCGCTTCCCAGATAATTGCTGATTCCCTCCAGGTAACTTACGGAATTAAAAGGCTGTGTTTGTGCGCTTCCCCCGCCGCCCGGCACCGCGGGATAGGCGGAAGGGCCGAGCACGGCGATCGACTTCAGTTTTTTCTTGTCCAGCGGCAAAAGATGGTTTTCATTTTTCAGCAGTACCATTCCGCTGCGCGCTTCTTCCAACACCACTCTTCGCCCCTCCGGGCTAAGCAGTGGAATGTTGTCATCCGTCTGGGGACGATCGAGAAATCCGAATTCCACGGCCTTGCGCAGAATCCTACGTACCTTATCGTCGATCGTGGCTTCCTTCACCTCTCCGCGCTGGATGGCCGGCAGCAGGGTTTGCGCATCCATGAACGCTGGCGTGGGCATCTCCAGATCAAGACCGTTATTCGCGGCTGCGATGCCGTCGTGCGTTGCGCCCCAGTCAGACATCATAATGCCGTCAAATCCCCATTCCTTCTTGGCGATGGTATTGTTCAATAGACCATTCTGCGTCATGAACACGCCGTTCACCAGGTTATAGGCGTCCATTATCGCGCCAACCTTGGCTTCCTTCACAGACGCTTCGAACGCTGGTAGGTAAATTTCCCGCATCGTTCGTTCATCCATGTCGGAGCTGTGATCCATACGGCCATATTCCGAATTATTGCCCATGAAATGCTTGGCGGTCGCAATGACGCCCTGTGATTGGATCCCTTCAATCACGCCAACGGCGACCCGTGACGCCAGAAACGGATCTTCTCCGAAATACTCGAAATTTCGCCCGTTCATGGGCGCTCGATAGATGTTCATTCCCGGCGCAAGGATGAAATTCACGCCACGTGCTCGGGCATCATGCCCCATGGAGACGCCAACGCGCTTGAATAACTCCGTGTCCCATGATGCGGCCAGCGCGATGCCCCCGGCGTACGCCGTCGTTGGACCGTAATCGTGCACCCCAAGAGGGCCGTCCGACATACGAAAGGATGGGATACCGACACGGGAGATGGGACGCGTGTAAAAATCGTCGGTCCCTCCAATCAGAGTAATCTTTTCTTCCAAAGTGAGTTTGCTGAGCAGCGCCTCCACGCGCTTTTCGACTTCCGCACTGGCCGTTTTCGGCGCTTGCGCAAAAACCGTGGTGCAAAAAAAGAGCATTGCCAAAACGACTACGCCCACCCGATTTAGCCGGCTGACTTTTCTTGCTGAATCCCACACCATAAACTGTCCTCTATTTTTCTTCCACGATCGCTGCGTCCCAGGCCTTCAGCGTCAGCGCCTGCCCGTGGCTTAAACTCGTTTGCGAAAGCAATTCCGTCCCCGCGGCATAGACATAATTGAATGCCTGCGCGGAACTTGAATAGTTCAGATAGAAATGCAACGTTTTGCCATTGCGATTCTGGCCATGCTTTACTCGCACGCTGCCAGGCAACTCCTGATCTGTGCCGGTGAGGCCGACGTCCTTCAGTACGCCCAGCAACACGGCGCTCTGCAGCTTTTCGCTCAGCACGGTGCCCTCGTAGGTCAACGTGCCCTTGCCGTATTGGTTCTGCGTAATCGCCGGGTACTTGCCGAAAAAAGGATGGTCATAGAAGGCCAGAGGTTTTGCCGTGTCGGTGATCAACATTTCCGCCCAATCGGAAACTTGATTTCCCACACCCACCTGAAACGGGTCGTCCTTCAAAGTCAGTGGCTTCTTCACGGAAGAGAACTCCTGGTAGTGGAAGCCCGCCGCGGATCGCAGGGGTCCCGGCATGGTATCCCAGCGCACCGTCGAGTACTCGTTGCAGAATCCGCTCTTGAAGGCCATCACCACTCGCCCGCCATTCTTCACGTAGTCCGCCAGCCGTACCAACAGTGCATTACTCGCCACATACAACGGCGGCACTACCACAACCTTGTATTCCGACAGATTGGTGCTTTCCGGAAATATAAAATCCACTCCTACATTTGCCCGGTAAAGCACTCCATACATTTGCCGGAGGAGCGTTCTGTAGTCCAGGTGATCGCTGAACTTCATGAACTGGACCCCGTAGTATGAATCGAGACTGTACAGAATCGCTACCGGATTCTTCCGGTGCAGGTCCACGATTTCCGGGCCGATTCTCCGCAACTCCTGCGCGGTTCGCGTAACCTCCTCGTACGCGCGGCCGGGTTGCAGATCATGGTCCAGCACGCCTTTCCAATACGTCTCCTGTCCGTAATGCAACGAATGCCAATGCCAGTACTCCACCATGTTGGCGCCCGAAGAAACATGTGTATAAACATCCAGGCGCAACTGCCCGTCATAAGGAGGAAATTGTCCCTTGGAATCCCAACCGATTGCTTCCGCGTTTGTTTCGGTGATCAGGTAATTGGTGCGCTTCAGCGAGCGAGTGTAATCGCCCATATAGGAAGAGGCTTCACCGTCGAAGTCATCCTGTGTACCGTGATACGGATTCACAGCCGCAATGTCCAGGCTGCGCGCCACGTCGATCTCACTCACTTCCGGCCGGGGCGGCCCCGCAAAGTCGTGTGTCACGAATTGCTCAGGCCTCTTGTATTCATTCACGATGCGCGACTGCCAGCCCAGGAAATCGGTTGTCTCCCACTGTGAATAGCGTTCCCACTCCAGCTTCCAGCCGGGATTAAGGATTCCGTCACGCACAGGAACTTCGGTCCAGTCATTCAAGCGCTGTCCCCAATAATTCAGCCCCCAGACACGATTCAATTCGTCGGTGGTCTTGAATTTTGCTTTCAGATACTCGCGGAAGCCCTCCTGGACATCGCGGTTCGCTGCGCCAGCGGCTGTAGTCTCATTGTCAATCTGATAGCCGATGATGGCGGGATTGTCCTTGTAATGTTCCAGAATCTTCCGGATGACCCGCTCACAATAGAAGCGGTACGTGGGGCTCATGAGGTCCGTGTTCTGGCGCATGCCGTAGTGCATTTGCTCGCCGCCGAGCCGCGTCACCAGGATTTCGGGGTGCTCCTTGTATAGCCAGGCGGGAATTGAGTACGTTGGCGTGCCCATAATAATTCGGATCCCCGCCGCCTGCAATTTCTCCACCACACGGTCCATCCACGCGTACTCGAATCTTCCGTCTTCCGGCTCCCACAATCCCCAGGTGGATTCTCCGACGCGCACCACGCTGATGCCGGCTTTCTTCATTAGCGCAATGTCCTCGTCCGTGCGCTCGTAGGGCATGTATTCGGGATAGTAGGCCGCGCCATACAATACTGTGTCCATCTGGTCCGGGCGAAAAGGCTCCTTGTTTTTTGACTTTGTCTGCGCACCAGCATTATTGAAGGCTGCCAAAAGCAGGGCAAACAAAGCGACCCCCACTTCGAATGAGTTCCAGGTCAGACGCCCTTCATCCTTGATGTTCATTCCCTTCATACACCTCGCCGCGCCCATTCGTCAGAGTTACTATACCGTTGCTCGTCCAGCAAAGTCGGAACACTTTGCCTTCTGCAATCTCGTGGATATTCACGGCGCGTTGCATCTGTTGCTCTGCAAAGCTCTACGATAATTCGCCGGGGCGCTTAGCAGCAAGTAAACGTTTTCTTCCCTGTATTCGCACTCTTCTGCAGCCAATTTGAATTATCGTTGACAATAATTCCACAAGCCTCCGCTGTCAAGGCAAGTTTATTTACTTTCGCCGTGCAAGAAATTTCCACCCACATCCCAGGCTCGACGCACGCCCGTGCCATCGTCAGGGCGTGTTAGGTTATTCGAGTAAACGTTTGCAGCGCTAGCTCCGTAGATCGTTCGGGAACTTCTGAATTCGTGGCAACGCACTTCTAGAGATGCAAAGCCACAATTTCAAATGCAGTTCCTGCGCGTTACCGCGCGGAGAAACGGTAGATCGTTTCCGATTGGAAAGTTTGTCCAGGGCGCAAAACAGTTGTGGGAAATTCCGGGTGATTCGGTGAATCGGGATAGTGCTGGGTTTCCAGGCAGAATGCCGTTTGTTTGCCATAGACAACCCCATTCTTTCCCTTGAAACTGCCATCCAGAAAGTTTCCTGTATAGAACTGTATGGCGGGTTGCGTGGTCCAGACCTCCATCGCGCGCCCACTGCCTGGCTCGTACACATCTGCCGCCTGTTTGAGCTTTGCGCCTGTTTCGTCAATCACGAAATTGTGGTCATATCCGTGAGCCCGGCGAATCAACTCGTCCTCGGAATGTATCCGGTCACCGACGGTCGTAGCCTTCCTGAAGTCCAGCGGCGTCCCGGCGACGGGGCTTATCTCCCCGGTAGGAATCAGGTGCGCGTCACCGGGAGTAAAGCGTGAAGCAAATAACTTCAATTGATGCGCGAGTATGGTGCCGCGGCCCCCGTCCGCCAGATTGAAGTAGGCGTGATTGGTCAGATTCAGGACAGTGGGCTTGTCCGTCGTGGCCAAATACTCGATTTTCAAATCCGCGCCCGACACCGTGAAGCGTACCGTTACGGAGAGATTCCCTGGATACCCTTCCTCGCCATCCTTGCTCAAATAGTGGAATGCAACGCCATTGGTGATCGGCTCTGACTGCCAAACGACATTGTGGAATCCGCCCGGACCGCCGTGAAGAGAATTATCACCGTCGTTAAGAGGCAGGCTGTAGCTATTTCCATCAAGCGAAAATCTTCCGCGTGCGATGCGATTGGCATAACGTCCCACCGTAACACCAAAGAAAATCGGCCCCTTCGAGCGATGATTAGCGACGTGGCTGGCCAGGTCCTGCGGCCCAATCACGATATCCTGCCAGTTTCCCTTGCGGTCTGGCGTCCGCAGCACAATGATCGCGGCACCGTAGGCGCTGATCTGGGCTTCCAATCTTTCGGATTTCAGCGTGTAAAGATCGACTTCCTGGCCCTCCGGCATCCTGCCAAAGCTCTGTTTGCTCACGTTTTTTCCCCTCTGGGTGGCCGCCGCAAGGGCAAAGTTACCGGCGGAGTCACGGAGATGAGTCTCGTGCCCAATTCCAGCGCACGCGGTGATTGTATGTCCTTGCCGCGGCACACACAACCCGGTGCTGCCTGGCCAAACAATGAAGGCAATCTGGAGTAGAATTCGAGTGACCATCGAAGCCCTCGTGAATGTTTTG
>CAYOOS010000172.1:0-8364 GCA_964405585.1 uncultured Acidobacteriaceae bacterium
CACGCGGCGACGGTACAACTCCGGCCCAACCTGCGAGCCACTGACGAACGGATCGAGCAGCGCGTGGCTGGGCGAAATGATTTGCGCCACTACGTCCAGTTTGCGCTTGTTCCAGACTTCATCGTAGAGGCGGCGAACGATATTCTTGTTCTCTGTGGTCATGGGAACCGTCCTCCTCTGAAATTCTGCCCCGGCAGGGCGGAAGCCGCGGCCTTACTTGCCGGGAATGGTCGAAGCGGGCTGAGGGAGCAAGGCTCGTGAAAGACTACTCTTGGGCACGATCAGTTGCAATCACCTTCCGCTAACTATCGATAGATGCAACCCGAGCACACCCGGAGAGTGGGTCGCCTGTCCGGCCCGTACAGTCGCCAATTTACGGATGACCTTGACGCGCGTGTTTTGCTATCTGTATGACCGTTACGAATAAAGCGAACCATCCAGCCGGGATCAACCCGGTCACGAACACTGCGACCCATAGAATCGGAGGAGGCGACCACGAGCGAACAATTGCATAGCCGAGAACAAAACAGACTGCGAGGGCGATCCACCACAGGGGATTGTGTATCGTGTACGAAGTGATGACATTTACGGAGACTGCAGAGTGGGGCCCCATGTAGCGGTACACGGCAATGTAGAGAAAGGCCAGGGTTCCGAAGCCGAACAGCCACAGTCCGAGCAACGTGCCCTTTAGAATCGACATCGTATAATTTGTCGCCATTGTATCTCCTGCTGAATGGCCCGGAGAGAATAACTGTCACTATCCTACCCCCTCCGACCTCCAAACATTGCGGAACTTCCGCGGAGATCCTGCTGCAATCCTGTTCGGCTAAGAGGCTCGAGCGGGGGCTTCGGAAAGAATCGAGGAGAAGGTCGAGGTGAAGAAAGTGGCGTCGGCTGCAGAGAAAATCAGCGGCGGCCGCAGCTTGATCACATTGTGGTGCGGCCCGTCGGTGCCGGCCAGGATGCCGAGGTCACGCAAGCGGTTCACCACGTAGTGGGACTGAGCCGTTGCGGGAGTGCGCGCTGCGCGATCGGTGACGAGGTCGATACCAAGGAATAGTCCCATGCCGCGCACATCACCGATCAGCGGGTACTTCAATTGCAGCGCCCGCAAGTCTTCCAACCAATTTGCGCCGACATTCAGCGCATTCTGCTGCAGGTGATCCGCCTCAAGAACGTCAAGGACAGCGAGGCCGGCGGCGCAGGCGACCGGATTTCCTCCAAACGTGCTGAAGAATTCCATGCCATTGGCGAAGGATGCTGCGATTTCCACCGTGGTCACGACCGCCGCAAGAGGAAATCCATTGCCGATCGGTTTGCCCAGCACAACGATATCCGGCACAGCGGCCTGTGTTTCAAACCCCCAAAAGTGCGTTCCCAAGCGGCCGAAACCGACCTGCACTTCGTCGGCGATGCACACGGCACCAGCAGCTCGGACATGCTTGTAGACTTCTTTCAGATAGCCCGGCGGAAAAACAATCTGTCCCGCGACGCTGGGGAGTGTCTCCGCGATGAAGGCCGCGGCTCCTCGCCCTTCCTTTTTCAGTTTCTGCAGAATTTCTGTGATTGGCGCGGCATATTTTCGGCCGAGTTCGGATTCACCGCGTCGATGGATGCCGCGATAGTCATCCGGGATCGGAGCCACATGCACCCAGGGCTTCTGCCCTTTCCCGCCGGGGCCGTTGAATTTATACGGACTTATATCAATCAAAGTGGAAGTGTGGCCGTGATACGCGTGCTCCAGGACGATAATGTCTTCCCGGCCCGTATGGGTGCGCGCAAGGCGAAGCGCCAGCTCGTTGGCTTCGCTGCCCGAATTCACGAAAAAACAAACGCGCAATGGCGAAGGGAGAAGGGCGATGAGACGCTCCGCGTACTGAAGGATGTTGTCGTGGAGATAGCGCGTGTTCGTGTTCAGAAGCGCGATTTGCTCCTGGACGGCGCGCACGACGCGCGGATGAGAATGCCCAACCAGGGGAACATTGTTGTAAACGTCAAGAAACGCGCGCCCCGTGTCGTCATAAAGATACTGCATCCATCCGCGAACAATTTTCAGCGGGCGATCGTAGGAAAGACTGAGGTTTGAAGAAAAATATTTCTGCCGGGCGGAGAGAGATTTCTCGAGCGTGGGGAGCGGTTGCGTTAGGCTTGTTTCACCCGACGGCACGGCTCCAGAAGGAACTGTCGCGGCTCGAAGGCGGTCGCTGGCAAGAGACGGCGGTATTTGCGCAAGGCGTTCTAACGCAGTCCAAGCGGCAACTTCTGTGACGGTCACATAGGGATCATCGGGAATCAGGGACTTACGATGCGCGGAATTCACGACGCTGACGGCCAACCGCGCAGCCATCAACGGGAAGAACGCGGCAATTTCGTTCTCATTCAAAGGAAATCTACGGTGATATCCGGCTAGTACGGAACGTGCGGCGGCGAGAGGGTCATCCTTGCCGAGAATCGCATAGGCTGCAGCCACGGAGGGTTCCGCGACCGTCAAGCCTGTGTGCAGGTCACCAAAATCAATGACGCTTACGACTTCCCTGGGTTGCGAGGACTCCGGGCTGACGAGGATGTTGTGGTCGTTGGCATCGCCGTAGATGACGCTGCGCCGCAAGCGATGAAAGCGCGGCACCGCCTCCTGCTCGAATAGATTCAGGAAGTGCTCGGCCAACGCGCGCCGCTGAGGGTCAGCGACAAACGAAAGCTTCTCGAAGGCCCAAGGCGAACGGCTGAGATCCCATTTCACAATACGATTCGCCGCGGGGTGAGAAAAATCCAGCAGCGCGGTGTCAATCTCCGCCAGAAAGCGGCCGAGGCTTTCCAGGAGCTGCCGCGTGTGCGGCGACACCTCGGCCAATGTCGAGCCCGGGAGAAACGTAAGCAACCAAACGATGCGGCGTGTGCCATCAGCGACCTGGGCCTGCGCGAACAATTCACCTCTGGAATTGGGAATCACTCGG
The DNA here is from genome assembly GCA_964405585.1 of uncultured Acidobacteriaceae bacterium. Classification (GTDB taxonomy): domain Bacteria; phylum Acidobacteriota; class Terriglobia; order Acidiferrales; family UBA7541; genus Acidiferrum. The sequence goes on from CAYOOS010000172.1 coordinate 2,955, forward strand.
GGGAGAGCCAGATGCGGCGCCCGTTCCGCAAGGTGCGTAAGTGCTCGGCATTGCATGTCGACGAAAGAAGTCTTGCGCCCGGCGTGCATGATTTTCAGAACATAGCCGCGTCCGTCCGATGCCACGAGATGGAAGTTATCGTCGTATTCCCCCGGCAATGTCCGCACTTCACCCCGCAGCGAAAACAATTCCAGGGCAATGCGCGCGGCTTCGGCAGGAGAGAGCGGGGAAGTGACCCGAGATTCCGGGAGCATGGACGCAATTGTATCGGGCAGGCGCCGCGTTCGTCCAATCCGTTGGTGAAAGCGGCAGCCCCCGCATTTCGTACTTGCTTGTAATGGTCAGTTGAAGTTCACGCCGGGATACGCCGCCGATGCATTCGCAAAAGAAAGAGGATCATCACCGCAATCACGGCTGCAGGCAAAATGAGTCCGGCGCGCAAGGAATCAGTGTGGTACGCAATGATGCCGACCAGCCAGGGAATAACGGCCCCGCCGAGACCCGCACTGCCGAAATAAAGAGCACCGAGCCAATTGGCATCTTCGCGAAATGTGTCCGCCAGCCAGGCGACGTAAAGCGGATACTGCGGTGCAAGTCCCAGTCCCGCCGCTGCAGCTCCCACATGCAGCGCGAAGGGTGTTTGCGAAACAGCCAGCACGCTTGCGCCGGCAACGGCACAGAGCAATCCACCCGCGGATAGCGACATCTGCGAGAAACGCCGCAGAACCAAAGGCGTCAAACCACGGCCGATCAAAAGAAAGCTGTAAAACACGGATGGCGCCAGCGTCCAGGCGGCGCTCTCCATGCCAGGCAGACGCTTTTCGTACGCAGCCGCCCAACCGCCAATAGCGGTTTCTACGCCAACATAGAAAAAGAAAAGCACAAGCAGCGGAACAGCGGGAGCCTTGCGCAATTGTCCGAGCCATATTTCCAACGAGCGTTTTGGTTGCAACCTTATCGGGACGCCGCTCGTTGTGGGGCGCAGGAAATAAACCCCGGCAAACAGCAGCGCCAACACGCTGAGAGAACTGGAGAATCCGCGAAGCCCCAGAGAAGGCAGGAGGGCGGCAATTAGAAATGGGCAAAGGACCGCTCCAATTCCCCAGGAAAAGTTCAAAAGGCTTACGGCGGCGGCGGTGTTCGCCGACGGCAACTGCGTCCCGCGAAGATTGGTGCTGGGAACGGAGAGGCCAAGAGCGACGCCATAAACGAAAATGAGAAGGCAGGCAAGAGTCCAGGGGCCGGCTCCGAGAAAGGAAAAACCAATGGCAAACGCAAGAAAGGCAAATCCCATCAGCTTGGAGAATCCGAGCCGCGGAAGAAAAAGTCCCGTCAACAGATTCCCCAAAACGCCCCCGGAATATTCCGCGGTGAATAGAAATCCGGCTTGTGAGTCGCTGAGCGACCAGTGACGCACAAGATAGGGCAGCAGGGGGCCCAGAAGAATCGTAACAATGCCAATATAGACAAAACCAATGTGAAGACGCGCCCACTCGGCGCGGGGGCTCACGGGGGAAACCTCGGTAGGAGGCGTGAAAATTGGCTGGCCGGGAGTACCGCCTGTCGCAGAAGTGGATGAAGAAGGACGCCGGTCGGGCATTAGGAGTTCGCCAAGGGAGTGTGGCATAACTCACAACGTGGAACAAGCGCCGCAAACTGTGCTTACGAATCCCTAATGTGCCTCTCACCGTTTTCTTAGAGCGCGTAAGTAGGCTACTATGCAGGCCAGGAGCTCTGCATGAATGACCTGATTTTTGTTGTGTGCACCATACTGTTTTTTGCCCTCGGCATTCTGTACTTGAAGGGCTGCGAGCGGCTGAAATAGAGGGCTGAGACGATGCTGGGCAATATCATTCTAATCGTGATTTCCATTTTGTTGTGCGGCTACTTGTTTTATGCGTTGTTGAAGCCGGAGAATTTCTAGCCATGACTGGAAACGGATGGTTCCAGATTTTTCTGTATTTTGCCGCGGTTCTGCTCCTGACGAAACCCATTGGCGTGTTCCTCTACCGGGTGTTCGAGCGCAAAAAGACCTTTCTCGATTTTGCGCTTCGGCCTATCGAAAAACTGATTTACCGCGTGAGCGGCGTGAATGAAGAGCAGGAAATGGGCTGGATGGGCTATGTCGCCGCGAAGCTCCTCTTCAGCGCCGTATCTCTGCTCCTGCTTTATCTCATCATGCGGACGCAACAGTGGCTGCCATGGAATCCGCAAAAATTCACAAACGTGGCGCCCGATTTGGCTTGGAACACGGCCGTATCGTTCACGACGAACACCAATTGGCAATCCTATTCCGGCGAATCCACCATGAGCTATCTGACGCAGATGGCCGGGCTGGCTTATCACAACTTCATCTCTGCCGCGGCCGGGATCGCGCTGGCCGTCGCATTCATCCGCGGGATTGCCCGCCGGGAATCCAAGACCATCGGGAATTTCTGGGTAGACACGACGCGCGCGCTGCTTTGGGTGCTCTTGCCTCTGTGCCTGGTTGTGGCGCTTTTCTTTGTATCGCAGGGGATGATTCAGAACTTGCGGCCCTATACGACGGCGAATGTGATGGAACCTCAGAGTGTCGACACCAAGAACGCCGATGGCAGCGTGAAGCACGACACTGTCTCGACCCAAACGATTGCGCAAGGACCCGTCGCCTCGCAGGAAGTTATCAAGATGTACGGCACGAACGGGGGCGGATTTTTCGGAGCAAACAGCACCCACCCGTTTGAAAATCCCACGCCGCTCACTAATTTTGTTCAGATGTTGCTGATCTTTGCTATCCCCGCTGGTCTGACCTACATGCTGGGGCGAATGACGGGTTCGCAGCGTCACGGCTGGGCCGTGTGGAGCGCGATGGCTGCCCTCTTTCTAGCCGGCGTCGTGGTGGTGTACTCCGCGGAAGCTCGCGGCAATCCGTTACTCCACGGCGTGAACACAAGGAGCTCGGACACGCAGCCGGGCGGAAACATGGAAGGAAAAGAGGTTCGGTTTGGAATTGCAAACTCCGCATTATTTACAACCATAACTACGGACGCCAGCTGTGGCGCCGTGAACAACCAGCACGATTCGCTGACGCCGCTCGGTGGCATGGTTCCCCTTATCAACATAATGCTGGGCGAAGTGATCTTCGGCGGAGTGGGGGCGGGGCTTTACGGCATGCTCGTTTTTGTGGTCCTCGCCGTATTCATTGCTGGCCTGATGGTTGGGCGTACGCCGGAGTATCTCGGGAAAAAGATCGAGTCCTACGACGTGAAAATGGCCATGCTTGCCATTCTGATCACGTCGCTGACAATCCTCATCTTCTCGGCCATTGCCGTCGTCTCGAAATTCGGCACGTCGGCTATCAGCAACCCCGGTGCGCATGGACTGTCACAGATTATTTATGCGTACACGTCGGCAGTGGGGAATAACGGTTCAGCGTTCGGCGGCTTAGGCACAAATACCCTCTGGTACAACACCACTCTTGGTACGGCAATGCTGCTGGGACGTTTCTTCATGATTATCCCAATTCTTGCCATTGCTGGAAATCTAGCGGCAAAGAAACACGTGCCCGAATCCCTGGGCACCTTCCCGGTAACCGGGCCATTGTTCACCGTGTTGCTGGTTTCCGTGGTTCTAATCGTGGGAGCCCTGACTTTTTTCCCTGCGCTGAGCCTGGGGCCCATTCTGGAGCACCTGCTCATGAATGCAGGAAAGGCGTTTTGAGGACAAGATGACAACGTCACAGGTAAAAAGCGCTTCGCTCGCCGACCGGAAGATACTGCGGACGGCCATCGTGGATTCGTTCTGGAAGCTGGATCCACGGCTACTGATCAAGAACCCAGTCATGTTCGTTGTGGAAGTGGGGGCCGTGATTACTGGGGTTGTGCTGGTGCTGGATGCCTTGCAGCACAAAGGCAACTTCTGGTTTGGTTTGCAGATTACGCTCTGGCTGTGGTTCACGGTGCTGTTTGCGAATTTTGCAGAGGCCATGGCCGAAGGACGTGGCAAGGCGCAGGCGGAGACACTTCGCAAGGCGCGCGCGGAAACCGAGGCGCGCAAATTGCGGCCCGATGGAAAAACGGAACTACTGCCTAGCTCGAAATTGCGTTCAGGGGACCTCGTCCTTGTGGCCGCGGGTGAGTTCGTTCCCGGCGACGGCGAAGTCATTGAAGGCGTGGCCTCCGTCGACGAGTCCGCCATTACTGGCGAATCCGCTCCGGTCATTCGCGAATCGGGAGGCGATCGCTCCGCAGTAACCGGGGGCACGCGCGTCCTTTCCGATGAAATCAAGGTGCGCATCACGTCCAATCCCGGAGAGACGTTTCTCGACCGCATGATTGGGCTCGTCGAAGGTGCGTCACGCCAGAAGACACCCAATGAAATTGCTCTGAATATTTTGTTGGCTGGTTTGACGATCATCTTTTTGCTCGCGGTGGTTACGCTGCAGCCCTTTGCCATATATTCCGGTGCGCCTCAGACGGTGTTTGCGCTTGTGTCATTGTTGGTTTGCCTGATTCCAACGACAATTGGTGGATTGCTCTCGGCGATTGGTATCGCTGGAATGGATCGGCTAATTCAGCGCAATGTCATCGCCATGTCCGGACGCGCCGTGGAAGCGGCCGGCGACGTGGACGTGCTTTTGCTGGACAAAACGGGCACCATCACGCTAGGCAATCGCGAAGCTACTGCTTTCCATCCGTGCCCCAGCATCACAGATGCGGAACTTGCCAGCGCGGCGCAATTGGCTTCTTTCGCCGATGAAACCCCGGAAGGCCGCTCCATCGTTGTTTTGGCCAAGGAAAAGTATGGCCTGCGTGGCCGAGAGCTGGCGCCACACAATCCCATCTTCATTCCCTTTTCCGCGCAGACCCGCATGTCTGGCGTGGATATGGACGGCAAGGAAATTCGCAAGGGCGCGCCGGAAGCCATCGCACGCTACGTTGCGGAAAAGGGTCAGGTTGTGCCCCCGGAAATGCAACAGCAAATCGAGAAGATCGCCAGGTCTGGAGGCACGCCGCTGCTGGTGGCGCAGAACTTCCGCGTCCTGGGTGCTATCGAACTCACCGACATCGTGAAGGGCGGCATTCGCGAGCGCTTCGATCATCTGCGTGCCATGGGCATCCGTACCATGATGATCACGGGAGATGCTCCGGCGACCGCCCAGATAGTTGCTCACGAGATTGGCCTCGATGGGGCCATCTCTCCACCAGGGCCCATCCCGGCCGACGTGCGCCCAGAAGAGTTTGCCGTCTTTGCCGGCGTCCTTCCCGAGGGAAAATACAATCTCGTCAAAGCGTTCCAGACGAGCGGGCACATTGTCGGTATGTGTGGCGATGGCGCCAACGATGCGCCCGCGCTGCGCCAGGCCCAGATGGGAATCGCAGTGTCCACCGCCACCGATGTGGCGAAGTCCGCAGCCGGCATCGTGCTGACT
>CAYOOS010000173.1:0-8326 GCA_964405585.1 uncultured Acidobacteriaceae bacterium
ACGGCTTCGTCCAACACTTGCGACACGCACGGCTCCGCCGACAAACGCAATTGCGTTGGCTATGCCATTCGCGAGCTGTACATCGGCACGACCACGGCCGACGGGCAATTCCACGATCTCGTCCGCCACACACCGGACCAGGATCAAACGATGACGTACTGCTCTTCTGTCGATCCCTGGCACGAGCCGGATAATTTGGATGAGAAGGCTGGCGATCAGGTGGGCTTCGACCTGTTTTTCACGGGCGGCTACACGCGTGGCCTGCCCGCCATGATTCCCATCGCGGTGATCTACTCGACGCCGGAAGATGCTGTCGCTCAATTGAGTTACCTCGAAAAGCGCGGCTATCCGGTCTCTTACGTGGAGATGGGCGAAGAAGCCGATGGACATTACACGCCGCCCGAGGATTACGCGGAACTCTATCTACAATTCGCTGCCGCGCTGCACCGCTTCGATCCCAAACTCAAGCTCGGCGGACCCATCTTCACCGGGGTGAATCGCGACATCGAAACCTGGCCCGACGCCAACGGTCAGGTCTCCTGGACGCGCCGTTTCATTAACTACTTGAAAGTGCGCGGCAAGCTCGGTGAACTGGCGTTTTTCTCCTTTGAACATTACCCCATGGATCCCGGCAAAATTCAGTGGAGCAACTTGTACGACGAAGCGAACCTGGTCACCGGCATCATGAAAGTGTGGCGGGAAGATGGCGTGCCCGCGAATGTGCCGCTGATGATCACCGAATCCAACATTTCCTGGCTGGATTCTGAAGCCTTCGTGGATATCTGGGGCGCGCTTTGGCTTGCGGATTACATCGGAGCTTTCCTGGATGGCGGCGGTGCGGCGGTCTACTATTTCCACTATCTTCCGCTCGGTGTTGGGCGCGGGGCCAATGGTTCGATGGGCACCTTTGGGATGTTTTCCACGGATGCCGACCTGAAGATCAAGCAGCCATTGTCGCAGTTTTTTGCCAGCCAGCTCCTGAATCTTGAATGGATGCAACCCGGGAATGGCGTACACAAATTGTTCTCCGCCGAATGCGACATTCGTGACGGCGCAAATAACGCGCTTGTCACCGCCTACGCCGCCGCGCGTCCCGATGGCACCTGGTCTCTGCTGGTCATTAATAAGGACCAGGAAAATGCGCATGCGGTGCGCATCTCTTTTGCGAACGCCTCCGCTTCCGGCGCAAGCTCCTTCACCGGACCCGTCACGCTGAAAACCTTCGGCAAGGCGCAATACCAGTGGCATCCCTCGCGCACTGGCGGCACCGCAGATCCCGACGGCCCTATTGTTTCTTCCACGGTGAATGCGGATTCCGCCACGTCCTTCACATTGCCTGCGGCTTCCGTGACCGTAATTCGGGGCAACATCAAGGGCTCTGACCGCACGTACTAATTTCGCATCGTCGCGGTTCTCTCACCGGCCCCTCCAAACCTCTCGTTGGGGAGGCCGCTCTTTCTGGCTTGGTTCGCTTTGCTAGCGGCTGCCGCTTCCCCTATAATCCCAGCCCAACGGAGTGGTCTACAAACTTGCCTGAATCGGCTGCCAGCCCAGCGCGCTATGCCCTTGCCGTCATCACCGATGACGATGAAATCTTCCCGGAGATTCGCAAGCATCTCGGCAGCGAATTCCGCACCACGCTGGCTGCGGACGAAAATGCCATTCGGGAGATCCTGGAGGAGTCTGACCTCCACGCCATTCTCTTCAATCTCGATTGCATCGGAGACGGTCCCATCGACGGCCTGGAAGTCCTGGCGGAGATCCGCCGCATTCGCGACGATGTGGTGATCGTCACCTTCACCAGTTCCAATCAACGCACCATTCCTTTGAAGGCCAGCCAGGCCGGCGCCGACGAATTCTTCCTATCCCCGATACGCTTCGAAGAGTTGAAGATTGTTTTGTCGCGCGCCATCGAAAAACGCGGTTTGGAGCTGGAGGGGCGTCGGTTGGTGCAGCAGGTCGAGAGCAAGGCAGCCTTCTACGGACTGGTCGGCGGCAGCGACGCTATGCAAAAGGTCTACCAGGCCATTGAAGCCGTGGCCGCCACCAGCGCTTCCGTCGTCCTGCGCGGAGAAAGCGGCGTGGGCAAGGAGCTCGTCGCCAACGCCATCGTGCAATGCGGCAATCGCGCCGATAAACCGTTTGTGTGCCTGAACTGCTCGGCGCTGCCGGAAAGCCTGATGGAGTCCGAGCTCTTCGGCTATGAGAAAGGCGCATTCACCGGCGCCGACGCCGCGAAGCCAGGGCTAGTGGAATTGGCGCACGACGGCACGCTTTTTCTGGACGAAATTACAACTCTCAATCCTTCCCTGCAGAGCAAGCTGTTGCGCGTTCTGCAGGAGCGCTCCGTGCAGCGGCTGGGCGGACGCAGCGCCCGAAAAATTGATTTTCGCCTGATCACGGCGACAAACGATGATCTTGAAGATTGCGTGCGCAAGGGACGCTTCCGCGAAGACCTCTACTTCCGCATCAATGTTGTCCCGATTTTCCTCCCCCCGTTGCGCGAGCGTGAAGGCGATATCCCGCTGCTGGTGGACCATTTCCTGCGCATCTACTGCGCTTCCGCCAAGAAACCCCTCAAGACCCTGCAGCCAGAAGTGCTGGAGATCCTGGAGGAGTATTCCTGGCCGGGAAACGTACGCGAACTGGAAAACCTGGTGCAGCGGCTGGCCGTAATGGTGGCGGGCCACGTGGTTACTGCCGAGAACCTCCCTCAACAGTTATTGCACCACAGCGCTTCGGGCCAGGAAGCCATTTTGATACCCGAGGCCGGCGTGGATTTCGATGCCGAAATGGAAAAGATCGAGGTCACCTACCTGAGCGCGGCATTGCGGCGGACCGGCGGCAAGAAAACGGCGGCGGCGGCGCTGCTGCAGATTGATCCGCAGCGTATGAAATACCTCTGCCGTAAACACGGCATTCAGTAGTGGCGCAAAACGGTTAAAATTTAACCCCTGGTCGATTAATTTTTAACCCATCGAAGAATATTTCACCCCGGCGGCTCGGTTCTCCACTGGTACTTTGGTACTAACCGCTTTCTTTTCAGCGCCCCTGTGTCTGTACACCTGGTGCCGCCGGTTTGGCCCACCACCTGCATTATGGTCAGGCGTCCGCGAGGAAAAAGATTCCAGCGACAAAATTTCAGCTAGGGGGAAAGAACATGTCCATCCAGAAGAAGAGCTTGATCAGCACCCTGAAGACCACCAAGAAGGTCAACGTGGCCAGCGGCGCAGTTGTTAAGGACGAGGGTTCTGCTCAACGTATGGCGGGTGCCAATCGGACTGCCGGTGCCAATCGGACCGCAGGTGCCAATCGCACTGCCGGTGCCAATCGCACTGCTGGTGCCAATCGCACTGCTGGTGCCAATCGCACTGCCGGTGCCAGCCGGACTGCCGGTGCCAATCGTCTCGCGGGCCATCGGAAATAGTTAAGCTGCGTTTGAGTAGTTGGCGGTAGAAAGCCTAACGGGTATGAGAAGTTCAAAAGAGAGCTGCCAACTGGCAGCTCTCTTTTTTTCTTGAAGGAAGTTTGGGCCGCAGCGATCATCCATTCTCCCTGCAACACGAGGGGCCACATCTCGCGTACTTCCCTACCAAAGTTTGCGTCCCAGGAAGTTTGAAACCACCTCCCACCCCAGGCCAAAAATGCTCCGTCGTTCACCATAGACACGCGCAATTCCAATCATGCCGGGTTTCAGGGAATAGTCAGGGTCCGGCACCAAGAGATCGACCAAATAGAAGCGTGGCGGACTGATGCCCGCCAATTCGGTCTTTCCAATAAGTCGGGGGTCCATTTCGGTTGGCCGTGGGGCCACAGACACAACCTGCGCATCCCATTTCCTGAACACGCCTTGCACCTCAAGCTTGGCATGGGCATTCTTCTGGACTTTGTATAAGTCGTATTCGGAAACATAAATTCGCGCACGAAGTTGCGAAAGGTCCGCGACCAGGAGAAGTGGGCTACCTTCCGCAAGGTAACTCCCGGTCAAATCAGAAACCCGCGGCGTAAGGACGATCCCAGAAATGGGACTGTTTAATTGCAACTCGGCATTTCGACGGGAGAGTTGGAAGGTTTGCGAGGCAAGCTGCTCGCGGTCCTTCAGTGCCGTACCATATTCCGCGTAATGAAGAGAGGCAGCTTTCGCCCGTTCGGTGGCCATGTCCAGTCGGGCTCGTGCCTGTTCATATTCCGATTCCACGGGTAAGTTGCGAAGTACCGCAAGGGGTTCGCCGGCGGCAACGCGCTGTCCTTCCGCGACAAACAACTGTGTTACCTCGCCCGGAACGCGGGCCCGAATCGTGGCAGTTTTCAGGGGCTCCAGCGTGAATCTGCCGGAGGCGGAGTCGTGCCAGAGAGGTAACACAAGTACAAGCGCAAGAATAGCTCCAAGGGCCAGTGAATGTTGCGGTGTAAGCCAGGCGATGATGCGGTCTTTCTTATCCAAATATACGAATTTCATAAAGTTCACCAATAAGCGGATACGAGATCGGAATATCAACGCGGCAACCGCGAGTTCCGGGATAAAACCCCACTCCGGACTGAAATTGCGAACCACGTTGCCGACAAATCGCGCCACGACATACAGCATCGTGTAGCTATATGCACCGGAGAGCAAGGCATAGATAGCAAAACCAGGGCGCCTGTGTCGGGGAACGTAGGGGACCTCTACGGGAAGGCGCCAAATGTACTTTTTCACCCAGGCGGAAACAAAAGCTGTCGATTGCTCCTTAAGCTGTGAAATGCCGATCAAGTCACACAGCATGTGGTACCCGTCCAGCTTCATCAACGGATTCCAGTTCACAAGTATGGAGATCAGCCCTGTGATCATCATCAGAAAATACGCAGCGTTGTGGATGATGGTGTCCGGTGGAGTGCCCCACCAGATGATCGTGGCAACAGCGCAAATCATGAGTTCCGACCAGACACCTGCCACGGTGACGACGAATCGCTCGTAGCGCGAGCTCATCACCTCGGCCTCCGTCACGTCCGTGTAAACAGCTGGAGTCAAATAAACGAGAGCAAAGCCCATGGCGGTCACGCGACCGCCGAAGTGTTTGGACACATAGGCGTGGGCAAACTCGTGGACCACCACAACCGGCAGTAGCAAGGCATAAATGATAAAAATGTCGCCCCACGTTTTGTTGGAGAAACTGTAAAACGCTGCCGTGTCGCGCCCGATCTCGCCCCAGTGGGTCACGGTGATCCCTGCGGTCATGCCAAATACCAGGAGAGTGAGCAAGGTGAACCAGGGAGTGGCGATGAACTTGGAGTGGCTATAAAGCTTGGTAAGAAACCTGTCCGGATTAAAGGCAGGGAACAATACCATGGACAAATCGGCCCACCGGCTGCGCTGGCCCAATTTCTTCCGCCGTTCCTCGGCAGTTTGCTGCATCAGCAGGATGTTTTTTTCCTGAGGGGTCTTGTACCAGAACTCAATGGCCTCAAGATCAGCGGCAATTTCCCGAACCGCCTGGCCATCGTATTCGACACCGTTTTGTTGCGAAAAGAGTTCTGCAATCTCTTCATAAGACCGCCGACCATCGAATAATTGGGCGAGCTTCCACGTTAGAGGCGGAAATCTGAATATGCCATTTACGCCGGGCAGGTAAACGCGGACAACGGGCTTTCCGTCCTCGATGTGTTCTCGGGATTTAGCGTTGGGGTCAAGCTGCGGGTAACGCTCGGCGATAGTGCGCGCCGGAATTTCCGGCAAAGCCACGTCGAGAGCGCGGGTGAGGTTCATAGCCGATCTAGCGGGAGTTTTCGACGCGCAGGTTCGCCGTCATGCCGGGGCGCAGGGAGCCACGCTCGCCGGTCAATTCCACCAGCACCTCGAACGTGCCGCTTGAGGGATCGATGACCGGACTCACTTCCTTCACGCGCGCGGCATGCTTTTCGCCAGGCGAATCGGGCGAGGTAATCTCGAATTGCTGCATTGCGCGCAAGTGCCCAAAATACTTTTCCGGCAAGGTAAAGCGCATCAGAAGCGGCGCCTCGGCGGTCACCCAGAACAACCGCTCGCCCTTGCCCACGGACTGCCCTTCGCGAACGTAGCGCCGCGCAATCAGCCCATCAAAAGGCGCGGTGATTTTCGTTTTTTCCAGCTCGAGTTCCAGCGAGCGTTCCTCGTCGTGCGCGGTATTCAACGTTTCCTGGACGCGTTTGATATCCCACTGGTCGGACTCCGCCTTGTATTGTGCGTGTTGCAGCTGTTCCTGGGAGATCAGGCCCAGATCCCAGAGCCTTTGGGCGCGGACATAATCCGCTTGCAATACGCCCGCCTCCGCCTCCCAATTCTTCAGATCGTCCGCGATGCTGCGAGACTTGGCGCGCGCTGCCTCCAGATTCGCGGCAATCTGCCGGTCATCCAATTGAGCCAGCATGGTTCCCGCCTTCACTCGCGCCGGCGCGTCAAAATAGATTTTGGCGAGTACGCCATCCCGTTGCGCCGTCAGGTCCACCTGGTGCTCGACGATGATGGGTCCAGAGACGATGAGTCCCGTATCCGCCGCTTCCACGAGCGGCGCCGTTCTTGTAGCGGGTACGGGCACTGGAACCGCCGCGGCATTCGTAGCGTCAGGGGCGCTGATCTTGCTGTCGCCACAACCCGCAGCGAGGAGGGCTGTACCCAGAGCGATTGGCACCATCAAACTTCGCATACTCCTCCTCCACATCTCTACCAGCCCAGCCAGTACCACACTTTGGAATACGCCCACAAGAATGGCCTCCGGAAAAATACATAGGCCGCCGGATACCATCCGATGCGCACCTTGCCGCGCCCTTCCATCCCCGATCGTATCGCCCCATCCGCATTGGGGACTCCCACGCGGGCATAAAAAACCGGTGTCTCGTGAAGAATCTCGGCCTTGGGGCTGACAATGATCACATCGCCGTGGAACGTCCGCGTGGGATAGCTGTTCAGCTTGACCACGGCTCTCTGCCCCTCTTTCAGCTTCCCGGCATCCGCGTCTTCGATCGCCACATCCACCGTCGCTTGCGACGCGTCCACGATCTCGGCGAACGAATCGCCCTGCTGCAGTTTGCGCCCGGCGAAGTTCTCGACATGCGGCGTGGCCACAACTCCATCAATCGGTGAACGCAATTCTGTTTTTCCCAACAACTCCCGGGCGCGTTCCACTTCCGCCTTCCAAAAATCTGCCTGCACCCGATGGACGCCTGCCTCGGTTCCGTCGTTTGCCGCCAGCGCGCGATTCATCTGCATCATGGCGGATTCGTACCGCGACTGCGCTTCCGCAAGCGCCGAGCGGAAGTTCCACGCTTCCATCTCCGCCAGCACCTGCCCTCGCTGCACACTCTCCCCTTCGTGAACAAAAACCTTGCCCACCACGCCCTCGACCTCGGGTTGCACCTGCGCCCGCCGCCCGGGAGCCACAACGGCGTCGCCGTCAACGCGAAATGGCAAAGGGCAAGCCACCAGGAAAAACAGGGCGATCGCCCCCAACGCCAGAAATAACGTGCGCCGGCGCTTCTCCATGGCCATGAATTTCCGCTTGCGCACCAGCACCGGTTCCAGGATGGAAATGAACGGCACTTCTTTGTACATCTGGGCGTTGCGAAGAGCGACCGTGGCCTGGCCCGCGAGAACCTCCAGAATCTCGATGTGTGCCGAACCCAGAAAATCGGGATCGCTGCTCTCCATGGCGTACAGACCCACGCGGCCGGTGTCGTCGTTCAGCGGCCGTGCGTAAAATCCGCGCATGCCCGAATCGGCAAAGTATTTCCTGAATTTGGCGCGCGTTTCTTCGCGCTCGCTGTCAATTTCCTCGCCGTGCTGGCGAACGTGTATGACCTCTTCGGAAAGCGCCGCCCATTGCAGGATTTCGTTCAGCGGCGCAATTTCCGGGGCATCGGCATTCACCTGAGTAAGACCGGTGACCGCGCTCAGCTTAAAGCGTCCGCCACGTTCCAGCGCAATGGCGGCACGTTCGTAGGGAATCACCGCTTGCGGCGCGTTTACGATCGTCTGCAGCATGCGCTCGAGATTCAGCGTGGAGGTGATTTCGTGACTGACAGTATTCAGTGTCTCCAGGATCTCCACTTTGCGCTCGGCCAGCAACAAGCTCGCGTTGTGCAGTGCCGTTGAGGCGGTTTCCGTCAGATTGGACAACGTAAACAACTCATCTTCGTCGAAAGCAGTGCCGTCCTGTTTGTTCACCGCTTCCACCACGCCGACCAGCGCCCCCTTATCCAGGATCGGCGCGACGATCAAGGAAAAGACTGGCATTTCCGGCGAAACTTGATTGCGCTGCATCAGCCGTTCGTCCTGCGCCTCGGAAAGACACAGCGTCTCGCCATTGTCGGAAAT
>CAYOOS010000174.1:0-1428 GCA_964405585.1 uncultured Acidobacteriaceae bacterium
TCGATTTTTCCTACGAAGTTTCCCGCGCGCTTTCCGCCTGCGAAGGCGCTCTGCTCGTCGTGGACGCGAGCCAAGGCGTCGAAGCGCAGACCGTCGCCAACACCTTTCTCGCCGCCAATCATAACCTCACGATTCTGCCGGTGATCAACAAGATTGACTTGCCCGCCGCGCAGCCCGACTTCGTCAAGGAACAGATTGAAACCGTGCTGGCCATTCCCGCCGCCGATGCCCTGATGATCAGCGCGAAAAGCGGCATCGGCGTGGAAGACGTTCTGGAAGCCATTGTCCAGCGCATTCCCCCGCCCAAGGGCAGCGCGGAAAATCCCTTTCAAGCGCTGGTGTTCGATTCGTGGTTTGACATCTATCGCGGCGCGGTCGTCCTCGTCCGCGTGATGGAAGGGCGCATCACCCGCAACATGAAGATTCGCCTGGTGGCCACCAACGAAGTCTATGAGGTGGAGCAGCTCGGCACGCTCACGCCAAAGCCTATTGCCCTGGACGAACTGGAAGCCGGCGATGTCGGCTTCATCGTCGCCAACATCAAGCGCGTGGCCGATGCGCGCATGGGCGACACCGTCACCGAAGCGGCTCGCCCCGCACCGGCGCTGCCCGGTTTTGAAGCCATCAAGCCCATGGTCTTCGCCGGGCTGTTTCCGGTGCTGGCCGACGACTACGAACCTCTGCGCGACGCGTTGGGCAAGCTTCAACTGAACGATGCTTCCTTCTTTTACGAACCGGAAAACTCCGTGGCGCTCGGTTTTGGCTTCCGCTGCGGCTTCCTCGGCCTGTTGCATCTGGAAATCGTCCAGGAACGCCTGGAACGCGAATTCGGCCTGAACCTGATCACCACCGCACCCAGCGTGCGCTATCGTATCACCCGCGTCGGCGGCGACATCATCGAAGTCGAAAGCCCCGCGAAATTCCCGAATCCCAGCGACATCGAAAAGATCGAAGAACCCATCATCACCGCGATGATCATCACCAACGACGATTCCGTCGGCGGTATTCTCCAACTCTGCCAGGACAAGCGCGGCACGCAGAAAAACTTCGAATATCTCTCCCCCACGCGCGTCATGCTCACCTATGTGCTGCCGCTCAACGAAATTGTTCTCGATTTTTACGATCGCCTGAAGAGCGTTTCGCGCGGTTACGCTTCGCTCGATTACCATCTGGCGGGCTACGTTGAAGCGGATTTAGTCAAGCTGGATGTTCTGGTTGGCGGTGAGCCAGTCGACGCGCTCGCCCTGATAATTCATCGCGAATTCGCCACCGAACGCGGCCGCGACCTGGTGACGCGCCTCCGCAAGCTGATTCCCCGCCAGATGTTTGAAGTCCCCATTCAAGCCGCCATTGGCAGCCGCATCATTGCCCGCGAAACCGTTGCCGCCATCCGCAAAAACGTTCTCGCCAAATGTTATGGCGGCGACA
>CAYOOS010000174.1:1438-8290 GCA_964405585.1 uncultured Acidobacteriaceae bacterium
CATCACGCGCAAACGCAAACTCCTCGAAAAACAAAAAGAAGGCAAAAAACGCATGAAGCGCGTCGGCCAGGTGGACATCCCCCAGGAAGCCTTCCTCGCCGTCCTCAAGGTTTCTTCCGACGAAGAGGATTAACTAATCTCTCCGTTTGACTTCGGTTGATAGCCGGCCGCGGTGGAGCTGGATAGTTACGGAGTCGCCGAGGCCGACATTTTCGGTGGAACGGAGCACATTCCCCGCAGCATCCGTGGCGATGGCGTACCCGCGCTCCAACACTTTCAGCGGTCCACGTTCCTGCAATTGCAAGGCTAACCGCTCCCAGCGCTCGCGTTTCTTCCGCAACAACCGTTCCGCGCGCACGCCTAATTCCTGGCTACGCTTCTGCAGCCGCAAACGCAGCACACCCAGCCTCGCCCGGAAATCGAACGAAGCCAAACGTAGATGCGCCATCGTAAATCGCTTCCGCGCAAATTCCAGTCGCGCGCGCAAACCCAGCGCCAGCCGCGAAGTCAGCTCATCCGCCCGCTGCCGCCGTTGCCGCAACAAATCCTGCGGCCGCCGGAACCCTCGCCTTCCTGCCAGTTCATGCACTCGTCGCGAAAGCTCCAAAATCCGGAACCGCAACAAGCTTTCCAGCGTTTCACGCAAGTCCGCGAGATGCTTATCGAACTCGCGGCGCGTCTGCACCACCAACTCCGCAGCCGCCGATGGCGTGGAAGCCCGAACATCAGCCACGAAATCGGCAATCGTGAAATCGGTCTCGTGGCCCACGCCGGAAATAATCGGGATGCTCGAAGCCGCAATCGCCCGCGCCACGATTTCTTCGTTGAACGCCCACAAATCTTCCATCGAGCCGCCGCCGCGTACCAGCAGGATCACGTCCGCCGTATGTTTCTTGTGGAAGTACCGCAGCGCCTCGACGATCTCCTCGGCCGCTCCATCCCCTTGCACGCGCACCGGATAGACCGTCAAATGCACGTTCGGAAAGCGCCGCGTCAGGATGCGCACCACATCGCGCACCGCCGCGCCCTTCGGCGAGGTAATCACCCCAATCCGATTTGGCAGCAACGGCAAGGGTTTCTTCCGCGCCGCGGCAAACAACCCCTCTTCCTCCAACTGCTTCTTCAACTGCTCAAACGCCAGTTGAAGCGCCCCGCGCCCCACAGGCTCCAGTGTCTCCACGTAAACCTGATACTCGCCGCGCGCTTCATATACGCTCAACGAGCCGCGCACGGTAACCTGAATCCCGTCTTCTGGCCGGAATTTCATGCCGCGCTTCTGCTGCTTGAACAGCACGCAACGAATCTGCGCGCGTTCATCCTTCAAAGTGAAATAGTAATGTCCGGATTGCGCCTCGCGGCAATTGGAAATTTCGCCCTGCACCGAGATGTCCGTGAAGTTTTTGGCTAGCAGGTCGCGAATGCGCGCGGTCAGGTCACTGACCGAAAACACGCGCCGCTCCGGTTGCAGATTGAGTTGTAGTTGGTCCATGTGTCCGCGAAAACAGCTAATCCATCAAAGACGAGGGCAGCATAGCTCCAATCGCCGCTTTATTCCTCTTCTTCGTTTTCGCCCATCTGCATGGTGAGGTAGCGCTCGTAGCCCACTTCTTTAATCAGGTGCATTTGCGCCTCAAGCCAATCCACGTGGCCCTCTTCGTCCTTCAGCAGTTGCACAAAAAGGTCGCGCGAACCATTATCGTGTTCCGCCACGGCAATTTGGATTGCCGCGTTGTAATCCTTCACCGCGCCAACCTCAAGGTCCAGGTCGCTCTGCAGCATCTCCTGCACATTCTTCCCCACGGTCAGCTCCAACGGCAGCATCGTCGGCGACCCATCCAGGAATAGAATCCGTTCCATCAACGCCTCGGCGTGCTTCATTTCGCCGATGGATTGCATCTTGATGTACTCCGAGAGCTTCTCGTAACCCCAGTTTTCGCACATCTCCGCGTGTAGAAAATACTGGTTAATCGCTGTTAGCTCCTCGCGCAATGCCTTGTTCAGTTGTTCGATAACTTTTGCTGAGCCCTTCATCCTGGTCATCCTCCGTTTGCCAAATTCAAGTGCGGTAAACCCAATCGCCGAGAATTCAATTTCACCGGCGCAACCGCGCAAGCAGCCAGAACAGCAGTGTCAATCCCACGCTCAATACAATGCTCGTAACAATCGGGAAATAAAACGTGGTGTGCTCGCCTTTGTGCACGATGTCGCCGGGCAAGCGTCCCAGGCGAAACGGCAATCGGCCTCCAAAAAAGAACACCGCGCCCGCAACCACCAACAGCGCTCCCAGAATCAGAAGCGTGCGGCCAAGCTCACGCGAAGGATCCACGGCTTAAGCGACGGCGGCGATCCGGCGAACCGCGTCGTTCTGTTCTGCAATCGATTCCGAGCCGATCGTGAAGGCATCCAGAAGGTCCAGTCCAAGGGCGTATTTAAACGCTTCATCCTGCTTCGACCGCAAACTTCCCTGCCCCATGATCTTCATCCCGATTACGGCCTTGCCTGCCGCCTTCATTTCACGGAGCACCGGTATCACCACTTCGGGCTGCGCGTCCATGTAGGCGCCAATGGGATTGATTCGCGCCAGGTCCAGTTCCACCCACGGAGACTTCGCTGCATCGCGCAGCGCTTCGATCGAATGGCAGGAAACCCCGTGCGAGCGAATGATCCCTTTTTGTTTTGCTTCAGAGAGCACATCCATCACACCGCGGTACCTTGTGCTCCAATCCGCCTCGGTGACGCAGTGAATCAGCACGATGTCAATGTAGTCGGTGCCAAGCTCTTTCCGAAAGCGGTCGAGGTTGGCCTTCACCCCGGCGGGATCGCGCGTATCTGTCTTCGTCATCACCGTCACTTTACCGCGGTCCACGTGCTTCAGCGCTTCCGCGACGTGCGGGTGGCTGCCGTAACCGTCCGCCGTATCAAAGAAACGCAACCCCTGGTCGTAACCGTTCAGGAGCACGGCCGCGCAGCCCTGAAGACCCAGGGCCGTCTGATGGGATCGGTGGTTCACGCCCGACGTTCCAGTGCCCATCGCCATCCGCGAGGTTTGAATCCCCGTCTTGCCCAGCGTCACGGTGTCGTTCGCCTTAAACTTGCTGGCAATCGGCGGCAGCGCCATCAACCGCCTCGCAAGCGGGTGCAAACTGAAAATAGCGCCAGATGCGGCGCGCGCCGTATAACTCAGAAATTCGCGACGATGCATTGAAGACATGTAGACCTCCAGGATACCTACTGCCAGCCAGGTCCCGACATTATGCAGTGAAGGCCAGCTAAAGGAAAGAGAAGATGCAAAAGGCGTCTTAAACCCACACTACTGATGAAGGCCCGGGCGTCGTTACCCTAATTGACGACGGCGCCAATACTTAGATCAATTCCATCCCGGAAAAGAAATAGCCAATCTCGAATGCCGCGGTCTCTGGCGCGTCGGAACCATGCACGCAATTGTTGCCGATGTTCGTGCCTAAATCACGCCGGATCGTACCCGCGCCGGCTTTCTTCGGATCCGTCGCGCCCATCGTGTCGCGCCACTTGCCAATAGCTCCATCCGCTTCCAGAACCATCGCAAAAATCTTTCCCGAACTCATGAAGTCCGTAAGTTCACCAAAGAAAGGCCGTTCCCGGTGAACGCTGTAAAATCCGCCCGCCTCTTCTTTTGTCAGCCGCATCGACTTGATCGCAACGATCTTGAAACCCGCTTTATGGATACGTGCAAGGATTTCCCCCTGCTGCCCACGCCCAACGGCGTCTGGCTTGATAATTGCAAATGTTCGTTCAATCGCCACGAGATTCTCCTAAACCCTTATGCTCTTTTACTTTTTCACTTTTACACTTCTTGATTTATTTCAGCGCCGCGGCAACTGTCGTTCCCAGATCCGCCGGCGTTTCCACGGTATGTATTCCCGCCGCATTCATCGCCGCGTATTTGTCCTTCGCCGTACCCTGCCCGCCGCTGATTATCGCGCCCGCGTGGCCCATGCGCCGCCCCGGTGGCGCCGTCTGTCCGGCAATGAAGCCCACAACAGGCTTCTTCACATTCGCCTTGATCCACTCCGAAGCGCGTTCTTCCGCGTTGCCGCCGATTTCACCAATCAGCACGATCGCGTGCGTGTCGGAGTCGTCATTGAACATCTTGATGGCATCCAGAAACGTTGTCCCGATGATCGGGTCGCCGCCAATCCCGATGCACGTGGACTGCCCAATCCCCAGTTGCGTCAATTGGTGTACCGCTTCATACGTCAAGGTACCGCTGCGGCTCACCACTCCGACGCTTCCCTCCTTGTGAATGCGCCCCGGCATGATCCCGACTTTGCATTTGCCGGGAGAAATGATCCCCGGACAGTTCGGCCCGATCAGCCGCGTCTTCGCCTTGTTCATTACGTTTGCCACTCGCACCATGTCCAGAACGGGAATCCCTTCCGTGATGCATACCACCAGAGCCACCTGCGCGTCGGCCGCCTCCAAGATAGCGTCCGCCGAGTATGCCGGCGGCACAAAAATCACAGTGGCATCCGCGCCCGTCGCCTTTACTCCCTCGGCAACGGTGTTGAATACCGGGCGTTCCAGATGCTTCGTCCCGCCCTTGCCCGGCGTAACACCACCCACGACATTCGTTCCGTATTCGATCATCTGCTGCGCGTGGAATGTGCCTTCCCTCCCAGTAAATCCCTGCACCAGCAGCCGCGTTTTTTCATTGACCAGGATGCTCATCGCGCACCTCCCGCCAACGCCACAACCTTTTGTGCGCCGTCTTTCATTCCCTCTGCGATTGTAAAATTCAATCCGCTTTCTCTTAAAATCTGCCTCCCTCGCTCCACGTTCGTTCCTTCCATCCGCACCACAATCGGTATTTTCACCTGTAGGTCCTTTGCCGCCGCCACAACGCCTGTTGCCAGCACGTCACACCGCAATATGCCGCCAAAAATATTGATGAACACAGCTCTCACTTCGGGATCGCTCAGGAGAATACGGAACGCGTTTTTGACTTGATCGGCGGAAGCTCCTCCGCCTACATCCAGGAAGTTTGCAGGCGATCCGCCTGCATACTTGATGATGTCCATGGTAGCCATTGCCAACCCTGCGCCGTTCACCATGCACGCGACCGAGCCGTCTAGCTTGATGTAATTCAATCCATACTTGGACGCTTCCACCTCGAGTGGGTCTTCCTCATCCAGGTCGCGTAATTCACGAAGTTCCTTGTGCCGGAACAGCCCGTTGTCGTCAAACGTCATCTTCGCGTCCAACGCAACAATCTTGCCGTCCCCCGTTACCACGCACGGGTTGATTTCCACCAACGACGCATCCGTATCGATAAACGCCCGGTACAGCGCCAGCAGGAATGGCACCGCCACCGTCACCTGCTCTCCCGTCATCCCCAACCCAAACGCAATCTTGCGCGCCTGGTAAGCCTGTAGTCCAACGGCCGGGTGGATCGATTCGCGCAGAATCGCGCCGGGATTATTCTTCGCCACTTCCTCAATTTCCATCCCGCCCGCGGAGCTCGCCATGAACACGGGCCGCTCATTCTCTCGATCAATCAGCAGGCCCAGATAGAGTTCGCGCTTGATGTCCAGGCCTTCTTCGATCAGCAACCTCCGCACGACTCGGCCTTGTGGGCCCGTTTGCGGCGTCACCAGGGTCATCCCCAGAATGCGCGAAGCCGTTTCCGCGGCTTCGTCGGCGGAGCGCGTCAACTTCACGCCCCCGCCCTTCCCCCGGCCTCCAGCATGGATTTGCGCCTTCACCACCACTACGTTGGATTTCAGGCGCTGGGCCGCTTCGCGCGCTTCTTCTTTCGTGAACGCCACCTCTCCACGGGGAGTTGTGACGCCGTAACGCGCAAGGATCGCTTTTGCTTGGTATTCGTGGATCTTCATCGGGGGTTCTGCCTTTTACGCGGCCGTGACGCGGCCGCCATGCTGTGCGACGATGGTGCAGTGCACAGGTGTTGGTATTTGAGGTCTTGCAAAACACTCAAGTTTACTTGAGACGCGGACTTCCAGCAAGACACGCGTTTTGCCAAAATACAAGAGACATGACTAACTGCGGGGCATTGATCGAAAAAGTGGAAGCCGGCGGCATCCTTTCGCGCACCGAAGCGGAATCCCTCATGGAAGAACTCCTCTCCGGCCGCGTGGATTCACCCGCAATCGTCCGCCTCCTGGTAGCGATGAACCTTCGTCCGATCAGCGTCGCCGAACTTGCCGGTTTCGCCAGCACTATGCGCCGCCACGCTGCGCCTGTATTCGGACCGGGAGAGATTCCTCCAGACAATCTGGTGGACACTTGTGGCACCGGCGGCGACGCCAGCGGCACTTTCAATATTTCCACGGCGGCGGCGTTCGTGGCTGCGGCCGCTGGTGCCCGGGTTGCAAAGCATGGCAATCGTTCGAGCAGTTCGCACAGCGGCTCCGCCGACGTCCTGGAAGCGCTTGGCATCCGCATTGATGTGCCCATGCGTCACGCCGGGCAAGCCATTCGCGAAGTCGGCATCGGTTTTCTCTTCGCTCCTGTAGCTCATGCCGCCACCCGCCACGCCGTGCCCGCGCGCAAACAGATTGGCCGGCGCACGGTGTTCAATCTGCTCGGCCCGCTGACGAATCCCGCTGGAGCTGACCGGCAAGTGTTAGGAGTATTTGCTCACGAAGCCGTCGATCTTGTGGCTGCGACTCTCCTGGAACTTGGCGCGAAACACGCTTTCGTTGTCCATGGCGGCGGCTTGGACGAAATCTCACTTGCCGGAGAGACGCGCATCACCGAAGTGCGCGATGGCCGTATCAGCAGCTTCAGCGTCACTCCCGAAGAGTTCGGCGTCGCCCGCGCCCCCCTCGAAGCCCTGCGCGGCGGCACTCCTCA
>CAYOOS010000175.1:0-8282 GCA_964405585.1 uncultured Acidobacteriaceae bacterium
AGTGGGATTGGGCATGAAGGGGTTATAGACCCAGCCGGCGGATTTGCCATCGTAAACTCGAATGAGGGGCTGCCCATTCAGAACTAATTCCATGTGCATTTTCATGGGCCGGGCACGCTCGACGACGAAGGGGCCCTCTTCTCCCGGGCCGAAGGAGATGGTTCCGGTGACGCGCTCGGATTGCACGGCTTTGATTTTTTCCAGGCCGCCGCGAACGGAGAGATATTTGGCGAGGATGTCGTCAACGGATTGCGCCGCGGCGGGGAGTGCCAGAAACAGGGAGCAGAAAAGAAAGGCAAATTTGCGCATAGTGAACTCGATGTGGGCGGCGTGGCGGGGACGCGGCATCACAAGAATGTTAGATGCAGAATTACCGGGGGTCAACACGCAGCGCGGCTGGTTTCTTTTGTTCATCCCGGCCCTGTGCGTTTTGTTAGACGTTCAGCCGGGCATCGCGATAGTGGGCGTTTATTGCCGACAACAATTGCCCGCCATCAAACACCGGTGATGAAGCTGGCGTCAGCAGCGACGTAACCATACGCCATGCGCGGAGTGTTGAAGGCAAAGCCGGGTTTGCCGCGCTTATCGAGAAGAATTACGCCGCCTGTGCCTTTGCCACGATTGGCGAGGAGCTGGACCGCAGCTTGCGCAGCGCGTTCGGGAGTGGAAGCCGCGGGGCGCAGAAAATCGCAGGCCGTTTTTGCCAGTACAACTTTCATAATGGCCTCGCCGTACCCGGTCGAGGAGACGCCGCCGGTTTCCGCGTCGGCATAGCAGCCACAGCCAATCAGCGGCGAATCGCCAACTCGTCCGGGAAGTTTGCAGCAGGTGCCGCCCGTGGAGGTAGCGGCGATGAGGCGGCCGTGAGCATCGAGGGCGACAGCCCCAACCGTGCCCTGTTCGTGACCGCGGTGATACTCGGCGGCATGGGAGTCCTTGCTGCAACGGTGCCATGCCTCACTTTCAGCGGGAGAGACAAGGTCCTCCGGATCACAAAGGGGAATGCCATGTTGCGCAGCAAAGCGCTCGGCGCCTTCGGCGATGAGCATCATGTGCGGGCATTTTTCGAGAACCGCGCGCGCCAAGCGGATGGGATTCCTGATGCGGTGAAGGCCGGCCACGGAGCCAGCACGAAGAGTCGCGGCGTCCATCACGATGGCATCGCATTCGACTTGTCCATCCAGGTTGAGGTGCGAACCGTAACCGGCGTCGAAGACCGGATCGTCTTCGAGAGTCATGATGGCGGTTTCGATGGCGTCGAGCGCGTGGCCGCCGCTCGAGAGCACAGCCCAACCGGCCTCGAGCGCGCGCCGGCACCCGATCTTGCAGGCTTCGACGGCGTCATCGGGAATATCCCAGGCGCCACCATGAACAATAAGAGAAGGAGGCATAAGAAGTGAGGATTGCAGAGGAGCGAAAATTTGTCTAGTTGCAGAGGGCCGATGGCGTGGATTGGAACTTGGTAATCAGGTACGGTTCAGTCGCAATCAATCATGAATCGTTGTCACAAGCCAGGCGGAAAGAATCACTCTTCCTCGTGAATTGTGACGAGCCGGACAACTTCAAACTCTTTCTGGCCGGCAGGCGTGGCCACCTTAACTTCATCGCCGACCTTGCGATTGAGAAGGGCGCGGCCGATCGGCGAGGTGGTGGAGATGAGTCCCTTTTCGACATCAGCTTCTTCCGTGCTCACGAGCTTGTACTCGACCTCGACGCTGCGCTGCACATCAACAACCACGACGCGCGAGCCGTAGCCCGACCGATCCCTGGGGATGTTCGTAAGGTTGAGCATGCCCAGATCGCCCATGCGCTTCTTGAGCTGGTGAATCTTGGCGTTGACGTACCCCTGGCGCTCTTTCGCGAATTTATATTCCGCGTTTTCGGACAGGTCCCCGTGCGCGCGAGCGATGGAGATCTCCTTGGGGAGTTCGACGTTCAACTCGTGCTCGAGGGTATCAATTTCCTTCTGGAGCTTCTTTTTGATCTTAGCAAGAGGATCAGACATGACTTTCCGGCCTCAAGAAAAACGATGCGGAGCCCGGCTTCGCCGAACTCCGCTTCCCACATTATAGATGGGAGAGAAAAGGAAGAACAAGGGGGGAAGAGTGCAAGATGGCGGGAGCGGCTGAAGAGAGTGTCCCCCAATTAGTAGGAACTCTCCATCTATCTGATAATACAAAGAGTTACTTGCTTGCAGGCGGAGCTAACGGACAGTCAACTCCACCGATTGCGTAGCCGTTTTCCCGGCTGCGTCGGAGATGGTGAGCGTGTAAGTTGTGGTGCTTCTGGGAGTGACATGAAAGCAGCGCGAATGCGAGGGCCAGACCTCCGCCTCAGGAGGATCAAGGGTGACGGACTTGGCATTGGCCACGTCGTAGCAAATCTCCGCGGATTCGCCGCGGCGAATGATGGCGGGGGAAATGTAGAAGGCGCGGATGGCGAGTTCTGAGCCTCCAAGTATTTCAATCTCTTTGCGATCTTCCTCGCGGCGTTGCTCGGCCTGGCGCTCTGCATTGCTCCTCTCGATCCGGCGGTTCAAATCATAGCGGGAAAGAAAAACAAGAACGACATAAACAGCCACGACAACAATGGCGATGGAGGAGTAAAGGAGGGGGTTCTTGAAGAGCGTCTTGCGAGGAATCTGCGGGTCAGGATTCATGGAGCACCAACCAGAAGATTTGCCCGCGGTGACTCTGTTCCCAGAAAAGAGCCACGGCGGGTGAGAAAGTATTGTAATCAATTCGGCGACGGGCAGGCACGCGACATTCACTAGTCTTCGAGTGGCCCGACCGCAATCTCAATGGGGAAAAAGGATGGGCAGAAGTTCACCTGCTTTGCCCAGGAAGCAGTCGTGAAACGAAGAGTGGTTGGCGGGCGCTTCGGGACCGACATAGAAAGTTTTCGCGCGACCCGAAACGTGAGTGGCAAAGCTGGCGGCGGGCTCGACGCTGCCGGAGGTACCGATGGCGATGAAGACGGTACAAACTTCCAGTTCTGCGAAGATTTGCTCCAGATGAAATGGCACCTCGCCAAACCAGCAGATGTGCGGACGTATCTTGCCGCCGCAGGGGCAGAGAGGAATTTCGCCCGGAGATTCGTGGATTGAAGTATCCGGGAAGGGCGGGCGGGAACAGGAGTCGCAACGGCTTTTGAAGAGTTCCCCGTGCATGTGGGCAACGCGTTGCGAGCCAGCGAGTTCGTGGAGATTGTCAACGTTCTGGGTGCACAGGAAGAAGCGGTCATGAAGAGCCTGTTCGAGGGAGGCGAGTGCGAAATGTCCGGGATTCGGCTTGGCTGCAGAAGCGACTTTGCGGCGCATGGAATAGAAATCCCAAACGAAATGGGGATCGCCCCGCCAGGCAAGAGGCGACGCGACTTCTTCGATGCGATAGTTGCGCCAGAGTCCGCCAGCATCCCGAAAGGTGGGTATGCCGCTTTCGGCGCTGATGCCCGCACCTGTAAGGACAAAAACGCGATCGGCGGGAGAAATGATTAGTTTCGGCATGGTGAGTTCTACGGAGAATCTAGCATGCTGGGGCGGTGAAATTAGCGTCGTGATATGTAGTGCGCGATGGCCGCGTAATCGCGTGGTCAGGCGATGTGCGCGGTTTTGAGGCCGGCGAGCCCACGAATTTCGGCAAGGATGCTGGAGACTGCTCCCGGAACGCTGGCTGCGACTTCGGGGGATAACGAGGTGCCTGCGGAGAAATCGAGCCCCTCGATGCCGTAAACAACCAGAGAAGGGGGCAATTCACCCATGGTGCGGGCGAGTTCGATGGCCTCGGCTACACCGAAGGCGTGCGTGGAACAGTGAGAAAACCACTTGGGAAGCTTTTCCGTGGTGGCGTCAATGCGATGGATGGTGCCCGGGGCCGCGCCGGACTGCACGGCATCCACAAGAATGACCGCGGAGGCGCCTTGCCAGGCTTCCAGCAATTCGGCGCCGTCGCCGGTCTCCTCCATGATGGTAAAGCCGGGGAGGACCTGGCTACGGAGATGGCGAATTACGAGGCTACCCACACCGTCGTCCCCTCGGAAGGGGTTGCCTACTCCGATCAGGAGCGCGGTATTGGGGAGGGTACTCATGCGCGTTCCACCTTGATCTTCACGAAGTGAGTGGCGCAGGAGATACAGGGATCGTAGTTGCGTATGGCTTGTTCACACTGCCATTGCAAGCGGTCATTGGGGAGATGAAGGCGCGCGCTGACAAACTCAGAGAGATCTTCTTCGATGGCCTTCAAGTTCTGTGAGGTGGGAGGAACGATCTTGGCGTTCAAGATGAGGCCGCGCTCATCGTAGCGATAACGATGGAAGAGGATGCCGCGCGGCGCTTCGGTACAGCCGTGACCGATGGAAACGCGGGGAGTAACCTCGACGTAAGGCTTATCCGGGACTTCGTAATTGGCGATGATGCGCAGGGCTTCGTCGCAGGCATAGACTGTTTCCACCGCGCGTACCAGGATTCCCTGGAAGGGATTACGGCAAGAGGCGCCAAGGCCCGCGGTACGGGCCGCTTTCTGCGCCAGGGGAGTGAGCTTATCGAAATTCAAATTGTAGCGGGCCAAGGGACCGACGAAATAGGAGCCTCGCTCGAGTAACGTGGAATGCAAGGCAGTGGAGTGTTTGTGATGCTCTTCGGCGAAGTGCTGCTCGTATTCGCTGATGGGGATGTCGAGGCCCTTGCTGGAAACGAGACGACCTTCGTTCAAGGGATACTCATCGGGGTGGCGCAGGGCGACGAATTCATAATCGCGCTGAAAATCGGGGAAGGTGAAGGTGGAAACCCAGCGGCAGGTTTCCACGGCGGCATCGCGCGCCCATTTGAGATCTTCGGTGAGGCCGCTGAGCTGTTGTTTGGAAGGGGCTTTGTAGAAGCCACCGACGCGGACGTTGATGGGATGGATTTCGCGGCCGCCCAGCAGCGTCATGATCTGGTTGCCGATCTTCTTCAGTCGCAATCCACGTTGCACGGCGTCCGGATGATCCTTGGCCATCTGGATGACATCTTCGTAGCCAAGAAAATCCGGAGCGTGGAGCATATAGATGTGCAGGGCGTGGCTTTCGATCCACTCGCCACAATAGAGCAGCCGGCGCAGGTCGCGAATGGGGCCTTCAATGTGGACACCGAAAGCGTCTTCGGCGGCGTGGCAGGAGCTCATCTGATAGGCGACGGGACAGATACCGCAAATGCGGGAGGTAATATCAGGAGCTTCGCTGAATTTGCGGCCGCGGAGGAAAGCTTCAAAGAAGCGCGGCGGCTCGAATATGTTGAGTTTCACTTCCGTGACGCGCTGATCGCGGACGCGAACGAACAGGCCGCCTTCGCCTTCGACGCGCGCCAGGCAATCGACCTTGATGGTCTTAGCGTTCATGGGCTTCGCTCTCTTTCCGGAACGCTTCGGCGTAGGCATTGAAGGAACGGAAGGCACGCATGAGCTCCGGCTCGGTGACGCCCAGTGCGGTCCAACCCGCGCTCATTGCAACTGTATTGGGCGTTTCTTTTGGCCCGAAGCAGCCATAGCAGCCGCGATCATAGGCAGGGCACAGGGCGCCACATCCCGCCAGGGTGACGGGGCCGAGACAGGGAACGCCGTTCGCAACCATGACACAGACGATGCCACGCCGCTTGCACTCCATGCACACGCCATGCGCCGGGGTCACGGGTTTACGGTGGTTCAGGAAGGCGTTCAGGACTTCGACGAGCTGAAGTTTGTTGATGGGGCAGCCGCGCAACTGAAAATCGACGAAGACATGATCGTTGATGGGTGTGGATTTGCTCAGCGTCTCTATATATTCCGGCTTGGCATAAACCATGGGGA
Organism: uncultured Acidobacteriaceae bacterium; assembly: GCA_964405585.1. Lineage (GTDB taxonomy): Bacteria > Acidobacteriota > Terriglobia > Acidiferrales > UBA7541 > Acidiferrum. Next base: position 5,820 of record CAYOOS010000175.1, read on the forward strand.
TGAAATCGGCGACATTCTTGAAATTCCGCAACGCCTGGATACCGCCGGCCGTGGCGCATGCTCCGATAGTGATCAGCAACTTGGAAGAACGCCGGATCGCATGAATGCGCTGTTCGTCGTGCGGCGTTGTGATGGAGCCTTCGACAATGGAAATATCGTACGGACCTTTGACGACCGAGCGGGAGGCTTCGGGGAAATAGGCAATTTCGACGGCACCGACAACGGCAAGAAGTTCGTCTTCGCAGTCGAGCAAGCTTAACTGGCAGCCATCGCAGGAAGCGAATTTCCAAACCGCAATCTTGGGTTTGCGCGCAGGCGCCATTTCAGACCTCCGACTTGCCAAATACCGAGGCAATCTGGTCAAAACGGTAGACGGGTCCATCCTTACAGACAAAACCGGGGCCGTATTGGCAGTGACCGCAAAAGCCCAGTGCACACTTCATGTTGCGCTCCATTGAAAGATACATACGGTCGTGAGGAACGCCGCGCTTCTGAAGTTCCATGATGGCGAAGCGCATCATCACCTCGGGACCGCAGAGAAGCGCGACGGTATTGGAGGGATCGAAAGGAGCGCGGGCGACCAGCGGCGTGACCACGCCAACGTTGCCGCGCCAGCCGCTGGCGGCGCGATCCACGGTGACTTGGACTTCCAGGTCAAACTTCCCGCGCCAACGCTCCAGCTCTTTCTTGAAAAGAATGTCTTCCGGGGTGCGGGCGCCGTAGAGCAAAACGATCTTGCGGTATTTTTCGCGCTGCGCCATCAGAAAATAGAGCACGGGGCGCAAGGGCGCGAGCCCGATACCGCCAGAGATAATGACGAAATCGCGGCCGTTTTCTTCGTTCAGGGGCCAATGGCTGCCAAATGGCCCACGTACGCCGATGCGATCTCCAGGTTTCAAGAGCCCCATGGCCTTGGTTACAATGCCGACGCTGCGGGTGGTATGTTCCAGGACGGAAGGAACAGCGGGACTCCCGCTGATGGAGATGGGGACTTCGCCCGTTCCAAACACATAGAGCATGTTGAACTGGCCGGGAAGGAACGAGATCTTGGTCTCGCCGTTTTCCGGGACAAGGCTCAACGTGAAGGTATCGTCCGTTTCATCCCGCACACGGTCAATGCGATAGAGCTGCGGGATCATGGGATCGAGGCTGAGTCCTGGAGGAATGTCGTTTTCAATCATCGTGGCCATAAATATCCAGTAGTTGCAAACGTGTGGCATCCAGCCGGGCGGTGATGATATTGGCAAAACGTTTCAGCATCTCGAAACCGAGGTCGTGATCCTCCTCACACTTGGCGCGCAGGCATTTGGCATCGAAGACTAGCGCGCGTGTGCGCTTCAAGGTCTTGGCGTTAAAATGCCAGCGGTACGGCGGAGAAACCCAGGACCAGCCGAGGATATCGCCTTCGCCGACTGTCTGGACCGTGGTGGGCCCCAGGTGGGGAATCACCAGTTCGATGGAAACGGAACCGCCGCGAATAAAATAGAATTCGTTGGCGGGATCTCCCTCCAAGAAAATAAAATGCTTCTCGGGGAATTGGACATTTTTCGCGCAGCCGGTGATGAACGGCAGATGTTCTTCGGGGAAATCCTGGAAGAACGGATGTTCCTTGATGACGGACTCTAGCGTTTGAATCATTAGTACCCCTCCTCAACCGGCAGCGCTGGCGAAGATGTCACTCTCGCGAATTACGCGCGCTTCTTCGGTGATATCAATCCCGACGGGGCACCAGGTGATGCAACGTCCGCATCCCACGCAACCCGAAGTGCCAAACTGGTCGAACCAATAGGCCAGCTTATGCATCATCCACTGGCGATATTTGGAACGAGGCGTAGAGCGCACGCTGCTGCCATGGATATAGGAGAAATCTGTCGTAAAGCAGGAATCCCATTTGCGCCAGCGCTCCGCCCGCTGGCCGGATAGATCGGTAAGGTCCTCTACGTTGGAACAGAAGCACGTAGGGCACACCATGGTGCAATTGGAACAGCTCAAGCAGCGGTCCGCGACCTGGTCCCAGCGCGCGTGCTCCGTATTGCGGTAGAGCATTTCCTTCAGGCCATTGCCGTCAAGGGTTCGGCCCATGTGTTTGGCAGCTTCGGCGACCAGGTTTTCGGCGAGTTCCACGTCGGCCGGAGATGCTTCTTCGTGGGAAACCTGCGAGAGAAGATCGGCGCCCGCTTTCGTGCCGACGCGCACGACAAAACTGTGGCGCTCTTCCTGGATGATTTCCGTGAGCGCCAGGTCAAATCCGGCGGAGGCTTTGGGGCCCGTTTTCATGGAGGTGCAGAAGCAAGTGCCCCCGGCCTGAACACAATCCACGGCAACAATGAAAACGTTGTCGCGATGCAGCTTATACTCTGGATCGACAAATGGACCCTGCAGAAATACTTTGTCCTGGATACTGAGAGCGTGGAGTTCACAAGCGCGGACGCCGATGAACGCGAACTTAGTGGGTTTGCGAAC
>CAYOOS010000176.1:0-8281 GCA_964405585.1 uncultured Acidobacteriaceae bacterium
GGCCAGGAGCTTTTTGCGATCGCGGATGAGCACAGCGCGCTGCTTTTCCGGGAGTTTGTTAATGGCATGGCGAATCATCTTCACCCGCACGTCCTCGACGAGATGCTGCTCGATGTTGGGATGTTTCTCCGCAAGATCCAGCGGCCGCTCGTCGCCATCTTCGGCGTCCATGGTGACCGGCGCATCGATGGAGACTTCCAGCTTCTGGTGGCGATTGTCCCGCATCGAATTCAGCGCCAGGTTCGTGGCGATGCGGAAGAGCCAGGTGGTGAACTTCGCGCTGGGCACATACTCCCCGCGCGCGCGGTACACCCGCAGAAATACCTCCTGCGCCAGGTCTTCCGCCTGTTCCCGGTTGCGTACCATCCGGAACAAGAAGTTGACGAGTGGCGTGCGATAGCGCTGCAACAGAAGCTCAAAAGAAGCTTCGTCACCGGCTTTCACATCCAACATGAGTTGGACGTCGGTTCTGACCATAGCCGCCACACTTTAACAAACCCGTTTGCCTTCAGAAAGTTGCAGTTAAGGCACGCTGCGCAAGAGAGGCACGGGACGTTTGAGGCGCTCCCTCAGGCATGGAATAACCACTTTAAAATCAGCAGCGTAGCTACGCCAATGAAAACCAGCAAAGCCATGCGCCAATTGGGCTCGCGATTCACTTCCGGGAGCAGATCCGTGGCCGCAACATAGAGCGTCACTCCTCCCGAAAGTGGCAAGGCGTACTTGAGCTGGCCTTGCAGTTGGCTGGTGAGCAGGACACCTGCCAGCGTTGCCGCACCCAAAAGTCCCGCGGCTTGCACCGCGCGGCGTTTGCCTTGGCCGCTGGCCAGCACTACGGAAGCTACGGTGAAGCCCTCGGGCAGCTTATGGAGGAACACGGCAAGGAAAATGACGGCTCCCAGCCACGCGGAAACCAGGAAGCCCGCCGCGATGGCCACGCCATCGAAAAACGTATGGATTGCCAGACCGAGCAGCACGGTGCTTCTGGCATGTTGATGCTGCATCTCTTCGGTGTGCGTTTCTTCGCCAAAATGAAAATGCGGCGCGATGGTGTGCTCGAACAGATGCACCAGGAAAAAGCCGATCAGCACATAAATCAAGGCCTGTTCGCCGGCCAAGCGAATCGACTCCGGGATTACTTCGACGAATGCCACAGAGAGCATGTAGCCCGCGCCCAATGCCAAGAAATATTGCAGGTAGCGCCTCGGCCAATTGCGGTACACGACGAAATAGCCGCCGAGCAGGTTGCCGCCGGCGGCGATAAGCCCGAGCAGCGCCGCAAGCGCGATACGGAATGGCAGTTCGTGGATCATGGGATGCTGAATGTTTTAAGTTCTTAGTTTTAAGTGATAAGTAAAGCTTCTAAACCTGGCATCCGGACACAAAACGCCTTACTTAAAACTGACTACTTATAACTCAAAACTTCTTCACCCGCTGTGGCGGAAGAGGATTACATCCCCGTCCTGAACAATGTACTCTTTCCCTTCGAGGCGCACCTGGGCTTTTTCTTTTGCTGCGGCGATGCTTCCGGCGGCGAGAAGGTCCTTGCACTGCACCACTTCGGCGCGGATGAAACCCTTTTCGATATCGCTGTGAATTTCGCCCGCGGCTTTCACGGCCGTGGAACCTTTGCGAATCGTCCAGGCGCGGACTTCCGGCTCACCCGCGGTGAAAAAGGAGAAGAGTCCCATCAAATCGTAAGTCGCATCGATCAGGCGATTGAGGCCGGGCTCTTTCAAACCATAAGAAGCGAGCAGTTCCGCCGCCTCTTTCTCATCCATTTCTGCGAGTTCCGCTTCCAACCTTCCGCAGACCGCGACCACGGCGGTGTTTGGCCGGCCTTGCAATGCCGCCAGTTTGTGTTTTTCGACGGCGCTGTCCATTTCCGCGGCTTCGTCATCGCCCAGATTCAGCACATAGAGCATGGGGCGCTGTGAGAGAAACAGGAATCCGCTGATGGGCTTGCGCTCTTCGGGAGTCAATTCCAGCTCGCGCAAGGGCTTTTCGGATTCGAGGTGCGCTTTGCACTTCTCGAGGACACCTTTTTCGTGCTCCAGCGCCGGATCTCTCTTTTTCTTCAGGTCTTTCTCCACGCGTTCGAGCCGTTTGGAGACCTGCTCATGGTCTGAAAGAATCAGTTCCAAATCCAGATTGGTGGCGTCGCGCAACGGATCAATGCTGCCTTCGGCATGCGGCACGCTCGGATCGTCAAACACCCGAATCACGTGGGCAATAGCGTCCACGTCCCGTAGCGAGGCCAGGCTTTCGCGCATGCGTTCTTTTTGAACGCCCGCCATGTCCACATACTGGACCGTCGCATAGGTGATTTTCTTCGGATTATAAAGTTTCGCGAGTTCCACCAAACGCGGCTCCGGCACTTTGGCTACGCCGACATGGGTAGACTGGCCGCCCTTGGCGTCCACGTGCGCTTTCGTCAAAATGCGGAAGAGCGTGGTCTTTCCTACTTGTGGTAGTCCAATAATTCCTGTTTGCATAAACAGTGCATTTTAGCACACGACGCTTGGCAGGCTTGGCTTCCTTCAAACCTGGCTGATAATAACCGCAATTCGCGCTGACCAAATCCATCGCCCTGTGCTATGTTTTTGAGCCGCCATGACCATAAACGCGCCGCCCACGAATCTGGCTTTCGATCTTGCCGAGGCGATCCGCCATCTATCCAAACGTGATGAATGTCTGAAATGCCTGATCGCGGAGCTGACGCCCTTCCAGATTGATGTGGCCGATGCGCAATCGCCATACGAAGTCTTGCTCGAAGCCATCGCCTATCAATCCATCTCGGGCAAAGCTGCTGCGACGATTTTCGGACGCATCAAGGCACTGAGTCTGACAGGCGGGATTCCCACTCCCCAGGAGATTCTGAAATTTCGCAAGCCCACGTTGCGCAAGGCGGGACTATCAGGCGCGAAGGTGAAAGCAATGCGCGACCTAGCGCAGAAGACGCTCGATGGCGTGGTGCCCTCGCACGACGAAGCGGTGAAAATGTCCGATGAGGAACTCGTCGAGCGGCTGGTTTCCGTCCGCGGCATTGGCGCTTGGACAGTGGAGATGTTCCTGATTTTCCGCTTGGGCCGGCCGGATGTGTTGCCCATACACGATTTGGGCGTGAAAAAGGGCTGGTCCGTTGCGTATGGAAAGAAACATATGCCGAAGCCGCAAGAACTTCTGAAGTTTGGGGAGCGCTGGCGACCTTACCGCACCGTCGCCAGTTGGTATATGTGGCGCGCCTTCGAACGCGCCGGGTATAAAGTCACCAACAAAATCCGCCCACGCCCCGTCCGCCGGAACAAAAAACGCGCGACACGCAAAACCAAAAAGAAATAGGCTGCTTACGGTTTGATGGAAACTTCACGGACCAGGAGAAACATCGCGGCGAGGCTCAGGAGCAGGACCGCGCCTTCGTAGCGCACGGAAGCGTGATGTAGGCGGTTGAATTCTAGACGGCGCGGATCATTTTCAGGCGTATTCTGCACGGAGACCATTTCCTTCTTCAGGCTTTCCATGCGATTGCTGACGGTGAATTGCGACGCAGCCGTCAGCAGCACCATTAACACGATGCAAAGGCTTGCCGGCGATGTGAAGCTGGCGAAGCTGTGCGTCCGCAGGAGCCGTGCAACCAGGAAAATCAAGCCCAGTAAAATTCCGGCAAAGTGCAGCCGCGCTAGCGAAAATCCCACCATCATGCCGGCGGCATCGCGGCTGCCGAGAATCGCGAACGCTCCGGGAGCGACAACAAAGCTTAGGAATGCGTCCGCCCCGAGCCACAAGCTCAGACAGAGAAATTCCCCTGTGCGGAGAAATTGCGACATGAGCGACATTTGCAATGGCGAAATTGGCGCGGCCGTAGATCGTTTCTACTCTATCGCGCCTTGCAAGTTACGCAAGGCTCTTACGTAAGATACGGTATTCGTCACCATGTAGATGGGTGTGACGAACAGTGAGATCGTTCCCCATGGGCCAAGCATCAGATTCTTCCCCATGAATTCCCAATAGTGCTTGCGAATACAGGTCTTGCACAGATTCCCCTGCAGGATTTTGGTCTGGCGTGCGAACAGCATGCCGATATTGCGATGAAAAGTCACTGGGGTAGTTTGTCTCATGCTCTTGCAGGCCTGACACTGCCCCGGATTGTTAAAGGCATTCATTGCAGGAACGGGATTGAGGGCGCTCATGATTCTCCATGTGTTGTGCAATCGAAGGATGTTTGTCGAAACTTGGTCATACCTTGAATAGCTACAGGCATACCGGGAATAAGCATTTTTTACGACAGAATGGTGGTTAATGATGTCATCAAAACTAACCACCACCCGGAGGCGATGCTTTGCGACGCATTATCCCAATTCAACGGGCATTGCGCAACGTGTAGCTGGGATGAACCCTGAACTCCATTTTGGGCACACCATCGGGCCTGAATCTTCGACTTCAATTGGGAATGATGCTAGAACTGAAGTGGTGGGCGATAAAGGATTTGAACCTTTGACCTCTCGCGTGTGAGGCGAGCGCTCTAACCGCTGAGCTAATCGCCCGTCCTGGAACGGGTAATCCTGTAACGGGTAACCGTTGCAACGGGCCGCCCGTCAAACTGTAGAGGGAGATGCATTCGCGCCAGCCAGCCGCGCGTCCCATGTTCTATTTGTAGCAGGAAGAGTAAGGGTTTTCAACCAATGCCGACGGTCACCTCTCAAATCGTCACGCAATTGCAGCGCTCGATCGCGCGCGCCATTTACGGCAAGGAAGATGTGATCCAATTGGCGCTGGTAACGCTGCTGGCGCGTGGCCACCTGCTGATCGAAGACGTTCCCGGCGTGGGCAAAACCACGCTGGCGCAGGCGCTGGCCAAATCCTTTCACTGCAGCTTCCAGCGCATCCAGTTCACTTCCGATTTGCTGCCGAGCGACGTCCTTGGTGTCAGCGTCTACAATCCGGAAACGCGCGAATTCGAATTCCGCCACGGCCCCATCTTCGCCAACATCGTTCTGGCCGACGAGATTAACCGCACGACGCCCCGCACGCAATCGGCTTTGCTGGAAGCGATGAACGAAGCGCAGGTGACCGTGGACGGGCGCACTCTGCCCTTGCCGCAGCCTTTTTTGGTGATCGCCACGCAAAATCCCGTGGAGCATCACGGCACTTACCCCCTTCCGGAATCCCAATTGGACCGCTTCCTGATGCGCGTGAAGATGGGTTATCCCTCGCACGAAACGGAGCGCGCGATCTTGCGCAGCCGCACCACGGACGACCCCGTTACAGCGTTGGAACCGGTGGCCGATGTTGCCGATGTTTTCGCCATGCAAGAAACGGTGGCGCGCGTTCGCGTGGACACGAGCTTGCACGATTACGCCCTGGAGATCGTGAACCGCACGCGCAAGTCGGACCAACTTGCCCTCGGGGTCAGTCCTCGCGGCACGCTGATGTTGCAGCGTGCGGCACAGGCGCGCGCCTTTCTGGACGGCCGCGATTTCTGTCTACCTGATGACTTCAAACAACTGGCGATTCCCGTTTTCGCTCATCGCGTGGTGCCCAGCGCCCGCCATGCTTCATTGCAGAAGAAATCGGAGAGCACGGAAAATGTATTGCGCGAAATTGTGGAATCGGTGCCCGTGCCGGTGTAACGCAGCGGCGTTTGCAAACGCCGATCAGTGAATTCTTGGATGAAGCAAATGCCTTCCCTTTCCACCACCTTCGCCAATCTGCTGGCCAAATCCGATCGCCCCGCGGTCCGCGCCTTCTTTCTGTCCATGGCTGCCCTTAGCGTGGCGCTGATTCTCGCGCTCTATTCCGGGGCAGCCGCACAGCTGGGGAATTTATTCCTGGCGAGCGCGACGGCCATCACCGCCCTGCTCGTAGCGGCCTGGGTGTCCATCACGCTGGTTCCCGTTCTGGCCAAACGCACAGCGCTGCGGTGGATTGGCTACCGCATGGAGTACCGCGTCACGCGGGAAGGCTGGATCTACATGGTTGGGATCGTTCTGGTAGCGATGGCGGCCATCAATACCGGCAACAACCTGCTCTTTCTAATCCTGGCTTGCCTGATTGCCAGCATCCTGATGTCGGGAATACTTTCTTCCGTCACGCTGACCGGCGTCGAGATGAGTCTGAACCTCCCGGAACATATCTTCGCGGGGCAAACGGTGCGCGCCACGGTCGAACTGGTGAACCAGAAGCTCACGCTTCCCTCGTTTTCGTTGCGCGTGGAAGGTGTGAAGAAAAAAGGCGCTCCCGCGGCGGCCCTACTGGAGACGCCGGTCTACTTTCCGTACATTCCCAGAAAGGCTTCGGCGCGACAGACCGTGCCGATGTTGTTCTCGCGGCGCGGCGTCTATCACCAGGAAGCGTTTCGAATCGTGACGCGTTTTCCGTTTGGCTTTCTGCAAAAAGCCCGGCGGCTCGATCTTTTTACGAAAGCTCTTGTATATCCTTCCGTGGAAGCTACACCGGAATTCCTGGAGGTCCTGCCCGGCATTCAGGGAGCGATGGAAAGCCAATTGAAGGGCCACGGCCAGGATCTTTACGCGTTGCGGGATTACCTGCCGAACGACAGCGCGCGCCACGTCCACTGGAAGGCATCCGCGCGCCTGGGAGTATTGATGGTGCGCGAGTTTGCCCGCGAAGACGATTATCGCGTGCTGCTGGTTTTCGACCCGTACAGTTCCGCGGCGCATCCCAACTCTTCCGAAAACGAGCGCTTCGAGCGCGCGGTGAATTTGTGTGCGGCGATTGCCTGGAATTTTCACGAGCAAAGTGCGCAACTGGAATTCCGCAGCGCCGGGGCTGAAGTTCCGCTGGCTCCCGCCACGGAAAACATCTTCACGATTCTTCGGCACTTGGCGCTGGTGCAGCCTGCCGCTCCCGCTCCGGATCACGATCTGCTTTCGCGGCTCGCGGCGGATCCTGATTCCTGCAAGATTGTAGTAACTTCGCAAGCCCACGGTTCCATTCCCGCCGAAATCTGGAACTCCTCCTACATCGTCTTCGCTGAGGATTCCCTTCCCTGATCATTTCCCTTGCCGGGGGCGCTCCCAGCGTCGATTCGTGCGAAACTAATCGCGCCGATGCTGACCGGACCCGCACTCACACGTTTTCGCAAGAATCTCCTGGCGTGGTTTTCGCAATTCCAGCGCGATCTGCCATGGCGCCAATCCAAGGATGCGTACCGCATTTGGCTTTCGGAAATCATGCTGCAGCAAACGCGCGTGGCTGCGGCCATTCCTTATTACCAGCGCTTCCTGGAACGCTTCCCCGATGTGCAGTCCCTTGCCGAAGCGCCCGAAGATGAAGTGCTGCGACTGTGGTCCGGCCTGGGATATTATTCGCGCGCGCGTAACCTGCAAAAGGCCGCTCAGCAGATCGTGGCTCTTCACGGCGGCGTTTTTCCAGCCACGGAGCCGGAAGCATTGGCCCTCCCGGGGATCGGCATCTACACCGCCGCGGCTGTCCTGAGCATTGCCCACGGCCAGAAACTCGCCGTGCTGGATGGAAATGTTGCCCGTGTTCTGGCTCGCCTGCAGGCCACCCGCGGGGACCTTCGAGCCAGCGGCCGTTGGCAGGGACTCCAGACAAATGCTGACGCGCTGCTGGCGCAGGATGCGCCGGGTGACTGGAACCAGGCCATGATGGAACTTGGCGCTACTCTGTGCTCGCCTAAATCGCCGCAGTGCCTGCTGTGCCCTGTCAACGAATTTTGCCGGGCGCGCAAACTGGGGCTTGCCGATACCATTCCAGCGAAACGCAAGAAGCGTCCCATGGTGAAAATTCGACTCGTTGCCGCCGTCCTGCTGGATTCCCAGGGCCGCACGCTACTTCTGCCACCGCCAAAGCGTGAGGCTGGCGCTAAGCGGAAAGCCGATGTTGGTGCGCTGGTCTCGCGCATGTGGCACTTTCCCACGACCGCGGTCCGCCGTAATGCCCCGATCGATTTACGTGATTATCTTCAGAAGTCGCTGTTTGATGGCCGAAAAATTTCGGCAACTTTTGAACTGTTGCGCAAAGTTCGCCACGCGGTTACGTATCGCGCGATTACGTTGCAGCCTTTCCGGATCAAGCTGAAGAAACTCTCACATGTTCCCGGGGCAAAAATCCTCTCGCTCGACGAGCTCTCTTCTGTCCCCATCTCTAACCTGACGCACAAAATTGCCCGCGCGGCTCTGGATTCTTGACTAAGCCAAAGATCGCCGGTGGCCTCGGCGCCTCCTGGACTCTTAACCCCTGCTGCCGGTCGGGATAACCCTTTCGTTGCCCGCCATCCGGTCCACGCTCGCCCGAT
>CAYOOS010000177.1:0-8235 GCA_964405585.1 uncultured Acidobacteriaceae bacterium
AGGCGAAGCTCGACGCCTGCGAAGTTGCGCACCGCGTCTGCAATCGTGACAGTATCCACGCCGGCGAGGCGCGCCGCGGTCACGGCCGCCAGCACGTTTTCCAGGTTGTGCGCGCCAGCCAGGGGAATCTCCGCCCGCTTCATCACGAATTCTTCCTTGCCGTGGTGCACGATGATGATGTCGTCGCCGCGCAAGCAAGCGCCCTGCTCCACGCCCTGCTTGCGACTGAACCAGAAGAGTTGCGGCTTCTTCGGAGCGTAATGCACGGTAGGCGGATCGTCGGCATTCAGCACGGCAGCGTCAAGCTCCGTTTGATTCTCGAAGATGCGTGCCTTCGCGCCCGCGTATGCTTCCATTGTTTTGTGGCGGTCCAGATGATCGGGAGTGAGGTTCAGGAAAAGACCAATGTCCGGGCGGAACTTCTCGATGAGTTCAAGTTGAAAGCTGCTGAGTTCCACGACGGTGACTGTCTCGCTCTTCATCTCTTCCACGCAGGAGATCAGCGCGGTGCCGACATTGCCGGCGAGGATCGTGGGGACGGCGGCGCTCTTCAGAATGTGGTGAATCAGCGTCGTGGTTGTCGTTTTGCCGTTGGAGCCGGTGATGCCTATGAGTTTGCCTTCAAGAAAACGGTACGCCAGTTCAATTTCGCTCCAGATCGTGATGCCCTTTGAACGAGCGGCCTGCAGGAAGTGATCATCGGCCGGGACGCCGGGACTCGGGATAATCAGGTCCTGCGCCAGGAAAGTTTTCTCCGTGTGTCCGCCAAGTTCCAGGGTCACGCCGGCTTCGCGCAACTTGGCAGGCGTATCGCCGAGATCGGATTCCGGGCGAGACTCCGTGGCCGTGACGATGGCGTTGTGGCGGGCGCAGAAAAGTGCCGTGGCCACACCGGTGCGTGCAAGCCCAACGACCAGCACGCGCATCTTTCGCAGTTCAATAGAACCAGGCATATCTTCGACCGCCGAACCTTTCAGAGCAATCCGCTCAGCGCAATTTCAACGTCGTTAACGCGAACAGCGCAAACACAAGCGCTGCAATCCAGAAACGCACAATTACCTTGCTTTCGCTCCAGCCCAGCAATTCAAAATGGTGATGGATGGGCGCCATGCGGAAAATGCGCTTGCCGCGCAACTTGAACGAGGCTACCTGCAAGATTACAGAGAGCGCTTCGATCACAAAAATGCCACCCACGAATACCAGCAGGACTTCCTGCTTGATGATCACCGCGATGGTGCCAAGAGTCCCGCCCAGGGCCAGCGAGCCCACATCGCCCATGAACACTTCGGCGGGATGCGCGTTGTACCACAGAAAGCCGAGTGAGGCGCCGACCAGCGCACCGCAAAAGACGGTGAGTTCACCGATCCGGGGGATGTACTGGATATCAAGGTAGTTGGCCCAACGCGAATTGCTGCTCACGTACGTGAGCACGGTCAGCGCGCCAGCGGCGACCACCGTGCACCCGATGGCCAAGCCATCCAATCCATCGGTGAGATTCACGGCGTTGGAACTGCCGGTGATGACCAGGGCCACAAAAACGAGGAACGGCACAAAGGCCAGCGGCCACAGATGATTTGAATGCAAGAGCGAATGGATGACCAGATCCGGACGCGACCGCTTCAGGAACGGCAGCACAAGTTGCGTGGAATAGGCGTAGTGCGTAGCCAAAACGAGCAGGGTGATGCCGACAACGCTGCTGACCAGAATTTGCAGAGTGAGCTTGCTTGTACCGCTCAAACCAAGATTCTGCCGCTTGGCGACTTTTGCGTAATCGTCCACAAAACCGATGGCGGCAAACGCGAACAAGGCGAACAGCGCGAGCAATACGAAGGGATTTTCCAGATCAGCCCAGAGGAGCACGGGAACCGCCGTGGAAAGAACGATCAAGACTCCGCCCATTGTGGGCGTCCCGGCCTTTTTCTTGTGCTCTTGCGGCCCTTCCTCGCGAATGTATTGCCCGATCTGAAGCTCGCGCAGCATGCGGATCAGCCAGGGGCCGAAGACCAGGGCGAGGAACATGGCGGTCAAACTGGCATAGACGGTGCGAACGGTGATGTAACGAAACACGTTGAGGGGGCTGAAAAATTTCTGCAACACGTGGTAGAGGAGGTAGTAGAGCATGTCAGTGACCCACTCCCACATTGGGCCGGGAATCTTCCGGCGCAAAACGTCCCAGCAGAACTTCGACGATGCGTTCCATCTTCACGCTGCGAGAGCCTTTGACCAGAAGCACATCACCCGGCTTCACAAAATCCAGAAGAAAGTTGGCGGCATCCAGGGGGGAGGCGAAAAACTTGGTGCGCTCGCGCGGAAGCCCGGCGGCAACGGCACCCTCCACGATCTGGGCAGCGTCGCCTTGCACGCCAATTACGAAATCCACCTTGCCGGTTTTTGCCGCAAAGGTGCCACCCTCGCGGTGAAGCTGAGGAGAACTCAAGCCCAATTCGCGCATCTCCCCGGCCGCAAGAACGCGCCGCTGAAAGCCCGGCGTGGCCGCCAGCAGGCTGGTCATCGCCTGGAGCGCCGCGGGGCTCGAGTTGTAGGAGTCGTTGATCAAAGCAAAGCCATTCGTAAAGCGAATCAGTTCGCCGCGCATGGAAGGCGTGCGCAGTGCAGGAAGAGTCTGCTGAGCCTCTGAAGCGCCAATACCCCACACGCTGGCGGCGGCAATCGCCGCGAGGGCATTTAAGACGACATGACGCCCAGGCAGCGACATTTCCATGCGTGTGCGCTTTCCCTTATGTACAAGCGTGAATGCCGAGCCAAGCGCGCCGCGATCCTCGATCTCTTCCGCCTGATATTCCGCGGGCTTTTCGATCCCGTAGAAGAGCACCTTCCCCGGAGCGACAGCAGCCATCGCCGCGACACGCGGATCGTCGGCATTCAGCACCGCCAGCGAACGCGGCCCGTTCAGTCCCTCGACGAGTTCGCGTTTCGCAAGGGCAATCTCGTCCACGGAAGAAAAATTCATTAGGTGCGCCGGAGCGACGCGCAGCTCAATCGCAACATCGGGTAGGGCAATCGCCGCCAACCGCTTCAATTCGCCAGGATAGGACATGCCCATTTCGAGTACCGCAACATCGTGCGTCTCTTCCAGGCGAAACAGCGTCAACGGCAGACCGTACTCGTTGTTGAAATTGCCCTCGGATTTCAGGACGCGTAACTTCGCGCCCAGCAGTGCCGCCAGGATCTCCTTCGTGGTAGTTTTCCCGACGGAACCCGTGATCCCGCAGACTTTGCGGCCCCATTCCTTGCGCACGGCGCGTGCCAACTGGTGCAGTGCCGCGAGGGTATCGGGAACGGCGATGCAGCGGTCCTGCAGCCAGCCGGGATACTTCGAGAGGAGCGGCTCCGCCACCACTGCTGCCACGGCCCCGGTTTCCAGGGCTGCGGCCACATAGTCGTGTCCATCGTGAGAAGGGCCGTGGATGGCGACGAAGAGTTCTCCGGGACGTAGCGTGCGAGAATCAATCGAGACACCGGCCAGCCGGGCCAGGGGGTCCAGCCCATGCCCCGGCTTTGCCGCCACCGCATCAGCCACTTGTGTAAGCGTCCACCGCATAGTTGCCTCAATAAGCCAGGTTTCTCCAGGGTTCGGGCGAAGCGTTCACCTCGCCCGTAAAGCACATCACTGTGCGTTCTCACCGGTTGAGGGCTCCTCCTTCAAACTAGTCTGCGAACAACTGCCTTGGCTCGCAGGCCCTCGTCGCACAACAGGAGACGAGCGCGCTACGTGCCAAATCCTGAACCACCCCGGGGCTCCGTATAGCCGCGATCGCGCAAGGCCTTTCGCGCCTCTTCGCGATCATCAAAATGAATGTTGTGGTCGGCGAAGACCTGGTAGTCCTCGTGACCCTTCCCAGCGAGCAGCACCATGTCTCCGGCTTGCGCTTCATCAATCGCCAGCGTGATGGCTTTGCCGCGATCCGGTTCGATCATGTACTTGCCGCCGGACTTCTGCATGCCAACAACGATGTCATTGATAATCTTGAGGGGATCCTCCTGGCGCGGGTTGTCGCTGGTGAGAATGGAGAGATCGCTCAGGCGGCCGGAAAGTTCACCCATGATCGGGCGCTTGGTGCGGTCGCGCGAGCCGCCACAACCAAAGAGCGTGATGATGCGGCCCTTGGGATTCAGTTCACGGGCGGTGCGGATCAAGTTCTCGAGCGCGTCGTCGGTGTGCGCATAATCCACCACGACCAAGAAGGGCTGTCCCTGATCCACGCGCTGGAAGCGGCCCGCAACAGCTTCGAGATTGCGTATGCCCTGTTCGATAATTTCGTTGGAAAAGCCTAGGGCAATTCCAGCGCCTATTGCCGCAAGGATGTTGTACACATTGATGCGGCCAACCAACGCCGATTGCACCTGGATTTTCCCGATGGGGGTCTGCGCTGTGAAGTCCAAACCGCTGAAGCTGAGCTGGAATTTCTTGGCGGCCAGGTCCGGACCATTCTGCAGGCCGTAGGTGAGCGTTTTCTGACCCAACCCAAGAAGCTTTTTGCCCCACTCGTCGTCCGTGTTGATTACCGCAACATCGGGCGCGCCTGCGCCCGTACCTTCAAACAGGTGGCGCTTGGCGGCGAAGTAATTGTCGAAAGTTTTGTGGAAGTCGATGTGATCGCGCGTAAGGTTGGTGAAGACGGCGGCAGCGAAATGGCAACCCCACAAGCGGTCGAGGGCCAGCGCGTGGGAACTTGCTTCCATCACCGCGAAAGTACCTTGCGCGTCGCGAATCTCCGCAAAAAAGCTCTGCAGGTCCACGGATTCCGGCGTCGTATTCGGCGCGGGGAATTCGCCGCGCGGGGTGCGATAGGCGATGGTGCCGAACAATCCGGTCTTCGCTCCCGAAGCGCGCACGATGGAATCGATCAGCGAAGTCGTGGTGGTTTTGCCGTTCGTGCCCGTCACTCCGACTAATTTCAGTGCCGTCGCGGGCTTGCCATAGAAATTTGCGGCGGTGATGGCCAGGGCCTTTCGCGCTTCGTTCACCTGCACCCAAGCTACGTCGCGCGTCCAATCCGCGGGCGCGGGATCTTCGCTGAGGACCACAACCGCGCCACGCGACGCCGCGTCTTTGGCATAGATGTTTCCGTCGGTGGCCACACCGTGGATGGCCACAAACAAAGCACCTGGCTGGACCTTGCGGGAATCGCAGGCAATCTGTCGAATCGGCAAATCGGGCGAATGCAAAATGGAACGCACCTCGACGCCCTCTAGCAGAGAGCCGAGCGTTTGCTCGATGGGGTGTCCCTGTTCAGCCACAGTCTGTTTCCGTTCGTCCTCGCCGCTCTTGGCGGCACAATTCTGTAGTTCGTCTGCAACCGTAATTCCGTTGCTCATAGCTGCGATAAATCCTTTTCCTAGCGCACATTGCCAGCATGCGCCGGAGTGCCGCCGAACTGCACGGTCACCTTGCTGCCGCGGCGAACCTTGGAGCCGGCCGCCGGTGATTGTAGAGAGGCAAGGCGAGTGCCAACCAGAACAGGATTCAGTCCCAGGCGGAGGCATGCCTCGGACACTTCGCGCATGGTTTTCCCGGTAAAGTCCGGCACGGGAATGTCGCCACCTTCGTCCACAGCCACAGTCACTTGCGGCAAAGTTGGCTCCGGATTCTTGGCCGGAGGTGATTTCAACTCTGTCTCTGAAGAATCCGTCTGCGCATTGAAATCCACGGGCGCCAAATCATCCACGGAGTCGCTCTCCGCGCCCGTCCCCGGGTGAAAGGCCGTCTGCACGAGGCGTGGACTTAGAGGCACATCGCGTGGCACGTCCAGATAAGCCAGGACCTGTTCTGCGATGCGCTTGAATACCGGAGCGGCCACATCACCACCCTCGTGCGGCCAGCCTTCGGGAGAATCCAGGGAGACCAGAATAGTGATTGCGGGATTGTTGATGGGAGCAAAGCCAGTGAAGGAAGCAATCACGTTGGTGCGAGAGTAGCGACCCGTGGCTGGATCGATCTTTTGCGCCGTGCCCGTTTTTCCACCCGCAGTCCAACCATCAAGCCGCGCGTTTTTCCCCGTGCCATGCAGGATGACGCCTTCCATTAAGTGGCGTAGAGTCGCCGCCGTCTCCGGGCGAATCACGCGGCGCGGTTCGGCAGGAGACGCTGGACCACTCAACGGCAAAATCTGTTCGCCACGCATGAATCGCTGGATGGTGTGCGGTTTGTAGAGCAGGCCACCATTCGCCACGGCGGACACCGCAGTGGCCATCTGCAGCGGAGTTACGCCCACTTCCTGGCCCATGGAAATAGCGCCGATGGAAGAGGGCACCCAGTGCTGCAGGCGCTCGAGCAACCCCCGACTCTCCCCAGGGAGGTCTACACCGGTGGGCGAGCCAAAACCGAAACCTCGGATGTAGTCGAAAAATCTCGGCGCACCCAATCGCAGGGCAATCTTCATTGCTCCCACGTCGCTGGAATGCGCAAGAATATCGGAGACGGTCAGGAGCCCATAGGCTTTGTGATCGTGAATGCGGCGTCCGCCGACGACCAGCGATCCGTTCTCGCAGTCGAAGACCTCGTCGGGCCGCGTCAGATTTTGGTCAAATGCGGCGGCAAGGGTGATCAGTTTGAAGGTCGAGCCCGGCTCGTAGATAGCGCTGATGGCGCGATTCATGCGGGCTTCCGCGGGCGCGTCGGTAGCCGCGTTAGGGTTGAACTTGGGCCAGTTGGCCAGCGCCAGAATCGCTCCCGTATTGGGATCCTGCACGATGACGGTGCCCGCGGGAGCGTGTGTCTTTTCGATGGCGGCCATTAGTTCGCGCTCCGCGATGTACTGCACTTTCTCATCGAGGGTGAGCACGACGCTGGCGCCGCGGTCCCGCTGCGCTTCTCCGCCATCAAACCAGCGCTGCCTGGCGTCCGCCATCACAATGATTTTTTCGCCCTTACCGCGGATGAGATCGTCGTACTCGTGCTCGATGCCGCCAAGTCCTTTTTCGTCGACGTCCACGAACCCCAAGACATGCGCGGCCATATCACGTTTGGGGTAGTAACGCTGATTTTCTTCCTGAAAATAGACGCCTTTCAAATTCAGGGACTTCACGGCCTCGGCTTTTTCCGGGGGAAGTTTTCGCTGGATCCAGACAAACGTGCCGCCGCCATCCAGTTTCTGGCGAAGCACGTCTTGCGGAATGGCCAAGACGCTGGAAAGCAGCCGCGCGGCCATGGCCGCATCTTTCACTTCGGAGGGTACGGCAAAGGCCGACTCGACGGGCAGACTCATCGCCAGCGCCTGCATGTTGCGGTCATAAATCGCGCCGCGCATGGGTGTGATTTCGATGACTCGGCGTTGTTGGCGCGAAGCGCGGGCCAGGTATTCGCCGTGACAAAAAAGTTGCAGGTAGGCAACGCGGCCAAAGACCGCGGTCATCCAGAAGAGGGCCACGGCGGCAAGTATCAGTAAGCGGGCATGAACTCTATCCTGCTGCATGGCTCCTGAACCAGACTCTTGGTCTGGGCGAAATGCAAAGGTGTTTCACAACCCGGAAAAGAGCGGCAGTCGCCATGCCGGTGGAGCACAAAGTTACTGCACACGATTCGGGCGCACATAGCGCACGGCAGCCACTTCCGAGCCGTCGAAAGCCGAGTACTCGCGCACCTGCTCCGCGGTGGGTTCGGTCAAACCAAGCTGATGGCGGGCCAGCAAGTCAATGCGCTGAGGGTCGCGCAAGGTGGCGATTTCCAGCTTCAGCGCGCTGTTCAATTCCTGGGATTGCTGCTGCCGGGCGCGCGATTCTTCCAGTTGAAAACTCAGGTCAATGCAGCGGAAGTGCTGGTAGATGTAAAGCATGCAGCAGATGGCCACGACGGCACCGAGACCGGCAGTCTTGTACAGATTGCGCATCTTCAGGGGCTCGACGTGGCGCACCAGGCGCGAATTGTCGATGCGCTTCACCGTGTGAAACTCCACCATCGCCGGCTTGTTCGTTCCCACCATGGCTACACCTTCTCCGCGCACCGGAGTTTCGCGCTTCGCGATCTCGGGTTCGCCGCTTGCTCTTCCGGGCTGGGCACAATCACGTGTTTGGTGAGCACTTTCAGCGTTCCGGCTTTATTCGCCTCCTGAAACGCGTGCTTCACCGGGCGGTCTTCTCGCGAGTGGTACGTCAACACCACCCAGCGACCGCCAGAATATAAAGTGGCAGGGGTCCGGGAAAGAAACTGCCCGAGTTCCTCCAACTCTCGATTCACCGCTATCCGCAGCGCCAGAAACGTTTTTGTCGCGGGAT
>CAYOOS010000178.1:0-8181 GCA_964405585.1 uncultured Acidobacteriaceae bacterium
GATCGCTCAGGTCATTCCCGCCGAAGATCCCTTGATCCCGCCTCGCGAATGGACCGTCTCCGGCCAATCGCTGCCCAAAGTCGACGGCCGCGATTTTGTCACCGGCAAGCATCGCTACCCCTCCGACCAGAAGCTTCCAGACATGTTCTACGGAAAAGTTGTCCGTCCCTCCACATTCAACGCCACTCTTGTGTCGGTGGACTCCAAGGAAGCGGAGAAACTTCCCGGAGTCATCGTAGTGCGCGATGCAAACTTCGTTGGCGTAGCCGCGCCAGATTCCGCCACGGCGGCCAAAGCCGCATCCCTCGTTCGTGCCGAATGGCACGCCGAGCCGCAGCCTTCCAGTAGAGAACTCTTCGACTATCTAAAGAAGAACGCCTCTCCCCGCGAAGAACGCAACGACAATTCGCGCATCGAAACCGGCAATCTGAACGCAGCCCTTGCATCCTCCACTCACACGCTGCAGCAAACCTACACCATCAACTACATCGCCCACGCTCCCCTCGAACCTCGCGCCGCCCTAGCTCACTGGAGCGACGACCGGCTAACCGTATGGACCGGCACGCAACGTCCCTTCGGCGTTCGCAGCGAACTCGCCGAAGCCTTCCACATATCCGAAGAAAAAATTCACGTGCTGATGCCAGACACGGGCTCCGGTTATGGCGGCAAGCATTCCGGCGAATGCGCCGTCGAAGCCGCCCGCCTGGCGCGCGCCGCCAAACATCCCGTAAAGCTGGTCTGGACTCGCGAAGAAGAGTTCACCTGGGCCTATTTCCGTCCCGCCGGACTGATCGAAGTCCGCAGCGCCGTTGCCGACGATGGCAAAATCACCGCCTGGGAATTTCACAATTACAACTCTGGCTCCGCGGGCATTCGCACCTACTACGACATTCCCAATCAGCGTATCGAGTTTCACGCCGTGGACTCCCCGTTGCGTCAAGGCTCCTACCGCGCCCTCGCCTCTTCCGCCAATCATTTCGCCCGCGAAGTCCACATGGATGAAATCGCCCACTCCCTCAAAATGGATCCTCTGGAATTTCGCTTGAAGAATCTCAAGGAAGAACGCCTGCGCGCGGTCTTCGAAGAAGGCGCAAAGAAGTTTGCTTGGAGCGGAACAAAAGCCGCCGACCATGGGTTCGGCGTGGGTGGCGGCTACGAGAAGCTCGGCTATGTAGCCACGTTCGTGGAGGTCGCCGTAAACCACAGTTCCGGCGAAATCAAGCTCGTGCGCATTCTCACCGCCTTCGATTGCGGCGCCGTCGTCAATCCAGACGGCCTCCGCAATCAGCTCATCGGCGCGAATATCATGGGCATTGGCGGCGCACTCTTTGAATCCATCGAATTTGAAAATGGCCGCATCCTCAACAATGTCTTCTCAAAATACCGCGTCCCCCGTTTCCGCGATGTCCCTTCCATAGATGCACTCCTGCTTGACCGCAAAGATCAACCCTCCGTTGGAGCCGGAGAAGCTCCCATCATCGGCCTTGCCCCAGCCATCAGCAACGCCGTCTTCGATGCCACAGGAATACGCTTGCGCTCTATGCCCATGGGCCCGCTCCTGGCTCCCCACGGTTTGCGTTTTTCGTAATCAAGCACATCTCGAATCCTGCTTGTCTAGGTATCACGTTCAAGGGGTATAATCGCGCCTGCCATGGCCATCCTGACGGGCACCCGTTTTGGCTCCTACGAAATCCTATCCCTCATCGGCGCTGGGGGCATGGGAGAGGTCTATCGCGCGCGCGACACTCAGCTTAACCGTGATGTCGCCGTAAAAGTCTTGCTGAATCTCTCTACTGACCCTCATCGTTTGCAACGCTTCGAGCAGGAAGCTCGTGCCGCCGCTGCCTTGAATCACCCCAACATCCTTGCCGTCTACCACATGGGCCGCTACGAGGGCGCGCCCTATCTCGTCTCGGAGCTGCTCTCCGGTGAAAATCTTCGCCAACTCGTGAAACGCGGCCCCTTGCCTGTCCGCAAAGTGATCGAATACTGCGTGCAGATTGCCCACGGCTTGCAAGCCGCCCACGACCGCGGCATCGTCCATCGCGACCTTAAGCCTGAAAATCTATTCCTCACCAAAGAAGGCCGCGTCAAAATTCTCGACTTCGGCTTGGCCAAGCTCACTCAGCCGGTGCAGACTTCCGAGTACGGCCCCGGCACCATCGGGGGCCTCACCGAACCCGGCGTCGTCATGGGTACGGTCGGCTATATGTCCCCGGAGCAAGTCCGCGGTGAAAGCACGGATAGCCGCACGGACATCTTTGCTTTCGGCGCCGTCCTCTACGAAATGCTTACGGGCAAACGCGCCTTTCAGAGGTCCAACGCGACGGAAACACAAGCCGCCATCCTTCGTGAAGATCCCCCCAATATCCTCGATCTCGTTCCAAATCTTCCCCCCGGCCTCCAACGCATCGTTCAGCGTTGCCTGGACAAAAGCCCCGAACATCGCTTTCAATCCGCTGCCGATCTCGCTTTCGCTCTTGAATCCGCTGCCGATATTTCCCTCAGTGGTCAACGCTCCGCTCTCGTTCTTCCCCCACCCTCTCGAGGGAAGACCCTTCCCATTCTTATCGCACTCTGCGTCCTCGCCGTGCCTTTGGCTGCCTATCTCCTTTGGCCCAAGATACGTCCGCACATTCCAATTTCGCTCTCGAAGCCATCAGAGGCCTCGCAGCCCGTCGCTGCGGCGCCCAAGGAAGTCAAACCTGTGCCGCTTGCGCCGCCAAGCCCTCATGAACTCACCATTCTTGATCCTGCAACTTACTCCTGGTTCGACCCCACCACAAAGCAGCCCGCAGTCTGGTACGCTGCGCTTTCCGACGGCACGTACCACTTTTTCAATGGCCCTGGCGTTGATCCGAAGTCCGGGCTGAACCTGATCCCCGTTACGCCGGAGTTCGTCGGCCATCTCCGCGCGCAGAATGCGTCTCCGCAACCTGTCGCACCGAAGCACAAACCGGCAACCGTCGCCGCCTCGAACCCGCAAACGCCGCCGGAAGGCGATTCTGCCGCCGACCGCCTTCGTGAAGACGCACGTCTCGAATCCCTGGCCCAGGAAGCACAACAAGCTCTGAATGACCGCGACTACGGCACCGCCATCGATTTTTGCTCCAAGGTTCTCAGCGCCAACCCTGGCAGCCAGCCTTGCACCGCCATCCATCAACATGCTTCCATCAAGCTGGCCGAACAATTTGTTGAAGAGGGAACTGCGCATTGGGAAAAGGGCGAGTTTGATCAAGCGCTCCACAGTGCTGAAAAAGCCCTGGAGCTCGATCCCGCGAACCAGCGCGCCGCCAAATTAAAGCAACTGGCGATGCACATGAAATCGCAAACCGCAAAGTAGCGCTCGTTTTTCTCGCAATCTTCAAATCAAGTTCGATTGTTGGCTCCGACGCTATCGAGTCACGCGTGATCGCCGCCAACCGATGCTCTTTCGGATCGTGTGACCATTTTCATAATTAGTACAGCTAACTGTTGTCCACAAGGGAAGCCTTCGTACCTGTTCCAAGTTTGACCTCACTGCCAGTTGTTCCCTCCATCTGCGCCTTCTATCCTGAAATTGGCCAAAAGTATTCGAGCGGCGAACACTAGGCCCCTTCCCCCCTCCCGCCCGCTCAATCTTCGCTCCAGAAAAGAATAGGCAGGATTATCCGCTCATGAATAAAACACTATTGGTGTGTCGATGCTTCGCATCGCTTTTTGCTGGAGCCCTGTCTATTCCCATGCCGGCTCAGGCCGCTGTCGGAGTTGCCCCCAGCTCACTGAGTTTCGGCTCGGTTACAATAAATACGAAAAGCGCCGCCGTCACCGTTGTAGTGACAAACGAAAGCCGGCACAGCGTCTCGCTAAACGGCGTATCCAGCACTCTTTCGGAATTCATCGTCACCGGCCCGGCACTGCCTATCAAACTGAGCGAGCATGCCACTGCCTCGTTCCAGGTAGTTTTTGCGCCGAACGCCGCGCAAACTTTCAGCGGCAATATCCTGGTCAGCTACATCCATCAAGACGGCGCCACTTCAACGGATTCCGTCGCGGTAACAGGAACAGGCCAGGCTCCCGCTCCTACGCAAACCTATCTCCTCTCCGCCAGCACCAGCAGCCTGAGCTTCGGCAACGCCCTGGTGGGAAGCACTGCTTCGCAAACGATGTCGCTGACAAACAGCGGAACTGGCAGCGTCACCATTTCGCAGGCTGCCATCACGGGCACAGGTTTTTCGTTCAGCGGTTGTTCCGGAACGGTCACCGTTGCCGCGGGTCAGACCATGCCCATCACTGTGAATTTTGCGCCAACTTCCGCAGGAAGCGCCGCGGGCAGCCTCAGCATCGTCAGTAACGCCACCAATTCGCCCGCCACGATCTCCGTCAGCGGCACTGGTATCCAGCCGCAGATCTCCGTCTCTCCTGCCAGCGCCAGTTTTGGAAGCGTCATGGTCGGTTCGAGCGGTTCTCTGGCCTTCACCATCAAGAATTCCGGCACGTCAACTCTCAGCATCACCCAGGCCACACTCGCCGGCACTGGCTTCACGCTGACCGGCCTCACCGTCCCGCTCTCCATCGCGCCTGCAGCTTCCTCGGCCTTTGCTCTCGGCTTCACGCCCGCATCAGCCAGCACGTTTTCCGGTACCCTGACGCTGACAAGCAATGCGCCCGGTTCACCGCTCGTCATCGCCATCGCCGGTACCGGCGCCGCGCAGACGCTTCAACTTTCTGCTTCTCCCGCCTCTCTTAGCTTCGGAAACGTCGCCACTGGCACCAGCACAACGCAAACCGTCACCTTAACCAACTCCGGCAACGGCAGCGTATCCATTTCCCAGATCTCCGAGACCGGAACGGGATTCACCGCCGCCGCACCCACGCTCCCACTCGCTCTCGCTGCCGGCGCCTCTACCTCCTTCACCGTCACGTTTGATCCCGCCACCGCAACCAGTCTCTCCGGCACCGTCACCATCACAAGCACGGCCGCCAACTCTCCCGCTACGGTTTCCCTGACCGGCACGGGCATTCAGCCACAAATCGCCGTGGTTCCGGCCAGCGTCAGCTTCTCCAATGTCAGCGTTGGATCGACCAACACTCAGTCCGTCACCATCCGAAATGCGGGCACCGCAAGCCTCAGCGTAACGCAAGCCACGCTCGCGGGCTCTGGCTTCTCCCTGACCGGCCTCACCGTTCCGCTCTCCATCGCTGCAGGAGGCTCCTCCGCTTTCACCATCGGGTTCACTCCCGCCTCCGCCAGCAGTTTCAGCGGCACCCTCACTCTCGTAAGCAACGCGCCAACCTCACCGCTTGTCGTGGCCCTCGCTGGCACCGGCGTCGCGGCCACGCTCCTCATCACCCCGACACCAACCTCGTTGAGTTTCGGCAGCGTCAACACCGGCACCAGCACCATGCAAACCGTCACTCTGGCAAACACAGGCAACGCCAGCGTCACCATCTCACAACTTGCCGAAGCGGGCGCGGGCTTCACCGTTTCCGGTCTCTCAACCCCAGTTACTCTCGCCGCCGGCGCGTCCACCTCCTTCAACGTCACGTTTGATCCGGCCACCACGGGCAGCCTTTCCGGCAGCGTCACCGTCACCAGCAATGCCACCAACTCTCCTCAAGTCGTTTCGCTCTCGGGAACGGGCACTGCGGTTACTGCATACTCGGTGGGCTTGTCTTGGACAGCCAGCTCTTCCTCTTACTCTGGCTTCAACGTCTATCGTGGCTCGCAATCCGGCGGTCCGTACACCAAGGTAAACACCAGCTTGATTCCTTCGGCGTCCTATTCCGACCCCAGCGTCGTGGCCGGGGATACTTACTACTACGTTGCAACCGAAGTGGGCACCACGGGAGTGGAAAGCGCCTACTCCACACAAGTCAGCGCCGTTATTCCTTAGCCCAGTTCTTATTCCCGCGTTTGTTGTACGTTGCCTGCCCGTCTTCGCCATGACAGACGGGCAGGCGGCGTTTTGCGCCACTACTGTTCGTCCCGCGGCTTCCCCATTTGCATTCTCTCCAGTCCCCACTTATCCTAATCTTCAACCCGCATGATCATAGCCCTCGCCCAATTCAATCCCACGGTCGGCGATTTCGATGGCAATTCCTCCCGCATCCTGACTCTCGCGGCCGAAGCCCAGCGCCGCGGCGCCGAACTCGCCGTCTTCTCCGAACTCTGTGTCTGCGGCTATTTTCCTCTGGATCTCCTCGAGCGCCCCGCTTTCATCCAGCGCAATCAAGACGCGCTTCACGATCTCGCCGCGAAACTCCCACTCTCCTCCATCGTCGGCTACGCTGGCCACGTGGAAAATCCCAGGGGAGGGAAGTCCCTGGCCAATAAAGCTGCCCTCATCCACGAAGGCCGCGTCGTCTTCGAACAGAGCAAAATGCTTCTCCCCACCTACGACGTCTTCGACGAATCTCGCTACTTCCGCCCCGGCGATAAGCAATACGTCTACGGCCTGGGCCACGAGCAGCTCGGCATCACTGTCTGCGAAGATTTTTGGAACGACAAAACTTTCTGGAGCGATCCGCTCTACGCCCGCGACCCTGTCACCGAACTCATCTCGCAAGGCACCAGCGTCCTCCTCAATCTCTCTGCCTCGCCCTACACCATTGACAAACGCTTTCTGCGCGTCGATATGCTCCGCTCCATGGCCATCCGTCACCAGCGTCCCGTTGTTTACGTCAACCAGATTGGCGGCGACGATTCCCTGATCTTTGACGGCGCCAGCATGGCCCTCAATCCCAGCGGGGAAGTGGCCGCCCAGGCAAAAGCCTTCCAGGAAGACATCGTTCTCTTCGATACCGTTACCGGCAAGGGCGACCTCCACGAACAGCCCGCCACGGAAATTGCCTACGCACATCAGGCCCTCGTCCTCGGTACCCGTGACTACGTCCGCAAATGCCGCTTCTCCAAGACCATCGTCGGCCTCAGCGGCGGCGTCGATTCCGCGGTCGTTGCCTCCATCGCCGTTGAAGCCTTGGGCGCTTCCAACGTCCTCGGTGTCTCCATGCCCGGTCCGTTCTCCTCGGAAGGCAGCAAGACCGACGCAAAGGCCCTAGCCCAGAACCTCGGCATCGAGTTTCTGACGCTTCCCATCGCCGATGTCTTTGACTCCTACAAACACTCTCTCGCCCCGGCCTTCGGCAACCGCCCGCAAGACGCCACCGAGGAAAACATTCAAGCCCGCATCCGCGGCAATTACCTGATGGCCCTCTCCAATAAATTCGGCTCCATGGTCCTCAGCACCGGCAACAAATCCGAAAATGCCGTCGGCTATTGCACGCTCTATGGCGACATGGCCGGAGGTCTTGCCGTCATTTCCGATGTGCCCAAGATGATGGTCTATGCCATCGCCAATCACATCAATCGCGAAAGGGAAGTGATCCCCCGCTCAACCCTGGAGAAACCCCCTTCCGCCGAATTGCGCCCCGATCAGAAAGACACGGATTCCCTGCCACCTTATGAGGTGCTGGACTCCATCTTGAAGGCCTATATCGAGGAAGTGAAAACGCCGGAAGAGATTGCCGCTGAATTTGGCTATGATTTAAAGCTCGTTCGCGATATCGCCCTGCGCGTGGATCGCAACGAGTACAAACGGAAACAGGCCGCTCCGGGGTTGAAAATCACCTCGCGCGCTTTCGGTTTTGGCCGCCCGTTTCCCATTGCGCAGCGCTTCATCCCATGAACATGTATTCGAACGCCATCAATTCGAGGACTAGCGTGAAAAACACCTGCAAACTTGCACTGCTTGTACTTTCCTTGCTCGCCGCGGCCACCACCATGGCCCAGCAGCCCATCCCGTCTGTAGCCTCGGCAGCAACGCCCCAAAAGAAGGTCGAAGCGTTTCTTCGCTATTATTTCGCCTTGGGGCCGGACGTTGAGATCGTCGTCGGCGCTCCCACGGAAATGGGTACCTCCGGCCTTCTCGAACTTCCCATCGAGGTGAAATCCCCGGAGGGCTCCGACAAGCTCAAAATGTACTTAACTAAGGATGGCCACTATCTCATGCGTGGTGAACTCACCGATCTAGCCACGGACCCCCTCGCCGAGACCGTGTCCAAGATCCAGACCGCCAACGCTCCCGTCCTCGGCAATCCCAAAGCTCCCATCACCCTGGTTGAATTCTCCGACTTCGAATGTCCCGTCTGCCGTGGCCTTCACGACGCCCTGCGCGGCCTCCTGCCCAAGTACCCCCAGGT
>CAYOOS010000179.1:0-8171 GCA_964405585.1 uncultured Acidobacteriaceae bacterium
TGCAGTTGCAGCAAAACGATAATGCAGGTGATGAGAATTCGATGGCGGCGAGTCATGAAGGTCCTTGCGATCTAGTTGCCCTCATAGCTTCAAAGAATTTGTTTTTTCGCTGACTCTCCGGTTTCGCTTTACCAGATCTTGCAGGATTGTTCCCGCACCATGGCATCGCCTTTCTTGCAGCCAAATGCTCTGGCGAAGGCTTCCATGTTGGAAATGGGGCCAATCCCGCGGAAGCGTGGCAGCGGGTGCTCGTTGGTGTTGGTTTGCAGCCGCGCGAACTCCGGCCGCAGATTGGCTCCCCACACCTGCGCCCAGCCCAGGAAGAAGCGTTGTTCCGGCGTGAAGCCATCAATATCTTTGGGTCGCTTTCCCTCAATCGATTTTTCATACGCCGCAAATGCAATCGTGATCCCGCCCAAATCGCCTATGCTTTCGCCCAAAACGAGTTTGCCGTTCTGGTGCAGGCCGGGCTCCACTTCGTAGCCATCGAATTGCTTCACGATGCAGGCGGCATGTTCGTCGAAGCTCTTGCGGTCCTCCGGCTTCCACCAGTCTTTCAGGTTGCCCTGCGCGTCGAATCGCGAACCTTCATCATCAAAACCGTGGCTGATTTCGTGCCCGATCACCGCTCCCATGCCGCCGTAATTCACAGCGTCATCGGCCTTCGGATCATAGAAGGGTGGCTGCAGAATCCCCGCCGGAAACACGATCTCGTTAAACGTTGGGTTGTAGTAGGCGTTCACCGTCGGCGGCGTCATGCCCCATTCCGAGCGATCCACCGGTTTGCCGATTTTTGCGAGTTCGCGCGCTTCCTCGAATTCGGCGCTACGGTGCAAGTTGCCGAGATACGACTGACGATCGATGGAAAGTTTTGAATAATCCCGCCACTTGTCCGGATAACCGATCTTCACCATGAATGCTTCCAGCTTCGCGAGCGCCTCTTTCTTTGTATCCGGCCCCATCCAGGAAAGCGTGGGAATATCCGCGCGCAGCGCAGAAAGTAAGTTGTTTACCATCTCCTTCGCATGCGCCTTGGCTGCCGGAGGGAAGTAGTCTTTCACGTACACTTCACCTAATGCTTCGCCCAGATTCCGGTCCGTGGATTGCACGCAACGCTTCCAGCGCGCCTGAAGCTCCTTGGTGCCGGCAAGTTTTTTTCCGTAGAAGTCGAAATTCGCCTGTACAAAATCATCGGAAAGGGCGGGAGCGGCCGTATGCAACGCCTGCCACCTCAGGTACACCTTCCAATTTGCAATGGAAGTTGCTTCCAGGAGGCGATTCATTTCCTTGAAAAACTCCGGCTGGCCGACATTGCCTTCCGTCAATGGTGGTGCGCCCACAGCTTGGAAATAATTCTCCCAAGACCATTCCGGCGTAAGCGTCTTCATTTCCCCCAGCGTCATCTTGTTGTAGTTCTTTTCGGGATCCCGCAACTGTACGTGCGTCCGCGAAACCTTTGCCAGCGCGGTCTCCAGATCCATTACCGTCTTTGCTTCCGCCGCAGCCTTATCGGAGGGGTCGCCTGCCAATTCAAAATTCTTCGCCACGTGCTTCACGTACTCTTCGCGAAGCCGCTTGGACTTCTCATCCTCGCGAAAATAGTAGTCGCGGTCGGGCATACCCAGGCCGCCCTGCGTTACCTCCCCGATCATCCGGGAACTGTCTTTAAAGTCCGGGGTGGAGCTGAAATCAAACAAAGCGCGCACGCGCAGGCGGTGGAGGCGAGCAATCTCATCTTCCAGGCCCTTGCGATCCTGAATGGCATTGATTGCGGCGAGCTCAGGGGCCAGCGGCTTGATGCCGGCGGCATCAACCGCCGCGGTGTCCATGCAACTGGCATAGAAATCGCCGACTTTCTGCTGGTTCGATCCCGGAGCGGCCTGCGCTTTTTCGGAGGCATCGAGGATGGTGCGCATGGCGGTCAGATTGTTGTCGCGCAATTGGTTGAAGGTTCCCCAGGAAGGGTACTCCGCGGGGATCGGATTGTTTTTTATCCAGCCGCCCATAGCGAACTGGTAGAAATCGTCGCAGGGCTTACAGGTCCGATCCAGGTTTTTGAGGGAAAAGCCCCACGAAGAATCGGCACCTTCGGCTTTGGCGCGGAAACCCGCGGAAAAAATCAGGACGAACGACAGGCACGCCAGCGTGCACACGCCGAGTGCCGCAAAAAGACGATTCCTTTTCATGACTCACCCCTTGATTGGTTGCGCTGAGAGAACGATCAACCCTTGCGCTTGCGAAATGGAAGTTTAACAGAAGAAGCGCGGACTTACAGGACTCAACATTGGCGCCACAAGGAACCCTTGTGCGTTCGGCATGACGATCCGAAGAGTCTGCTATTTGCTGACGGGAGGAAGATATTCTTTTTGATATTTCGCGAGGTCAACCTTTTGCCAATCGCCGCGCAGAATACCTTCACGGATCTGCTCCGGCTTCTTGCCCCGGCGCGTCTGTTCGTAGGAATAAAACGCTTCCTTCATGCAGATGTTGCAGCCGGAGCCATGCCGGCTCACAAAACAATCCAGCAGGCTGCCGTGGCCCTGGCTGCGGTCGCAGTGGCAATAGCAGGGTTGCTGGTACAGCACTTTTTCCATGCGCCCGGCAACCGCGTAGGCATTGAAGATCAGCTTGTCCGTGAACAAGGATGGTTCCATCGTTGGCGGCAGTTCACCCGTCGCGGGCTGCGCGTGGAATGCGGGAACAGGTTCATCGCTCGCGGCGTGCTGCATTCCGGGCATCTGCTGCGTCTG
Source organism: uncultured Acidobacteriaceae bacterium (assembly GCA_964405585.1). GTDB lineage: Bacteria > Acidobacteriota > Terriglobia > Acidiferrales > UBA7541 > Acidiferrum. Next base: position 2,751 of record CAYOOS010000179.1, read on the forward strand.
CGATGCGGCAAATTGCGGGCCCCACAACAATGCGCTGGCCGCCACCAAAAGCGCGCTCATCACAAGAACCTTGCCAAAATGTCTCATAGGACCCTCTTTCCGGCTGAGTCGTCACCTTTTCACTGTACGTGGACGCGCCGCGAATATCCAGTTGCGTGCCGCATCCAGCACGAGGGCCGCTTCAAAGCAAACGGACAACGGCGATGCGCACGGGCGCAAGACGTGTGAGATCCAGAATGTGTTCGCCATTCAGGTTGTCGATTTCCGTGTTCACGATGAAATAGAAATCGTCGTCATGAAGCGCGCCTGTTGTGGGAGTCTTCAGGGGACTTTCCAGCACCGTTGCTTTGCCGGCGTGCAGACCATCCGCGGATAGCCGGAAGGCAGCGATGCGCGGCGTTCCGATACCGTTCTGGACAGCCACCAGGCTGCCTTTGTGCCAATACAATCCGTCCACGCCGGCCAGCGTGTTGCGCGGACCGGGATCCACTTCAGCGCTGGCGCCTGATTGCAAGTCCACGCGCACGATGCCGAATTGATCGGCAACATACAAAGCCTGCTCATCGTCGGTAAGGGCAATGCCGTTGGGAAAAAGGAGTTCCCTGGCGACATGCAGCGGCGCGAACGTATGAGTTCTTGCGTCGAAACGTTCGACCTCGTTTGCCAAGGTGTCTGTCAGAATCACGTCGCCGCTGCGTAACACAACCAGGTCGTTGAATTCGTGCTTGCCCTTTTCCGTCGGCGAGTAGCGAGCCAGCAACGCGCCGTTGCGGTCAAAGTGCAGAAGCTCGGACGTTCCAGCATCTTCGTTCGCCGAGGCGCTCCAGATTGTGCCGTCCGCGGGATTCAGACGAATTCCCAGCACGGGCAAGAGGTTGTAGCGATCGCCAGGAACGAAATCCATTTCCTTGCCTTCGTGCGGAATACGCACGATTTTCCGGTGGAGGATGCTGCTCAGGTAGAAGGAATCGTTGACGGGATCGTAGACGAGTCCTTCCGGGAATAAATCCTTGGCCGTGGTTGTGAACGCGATATGCGAATGAGTTACGGGCGGGAAATCCTTTTGAACCTGTTCGACCAGTTTGCGGAAGTCCGGAGAAGTTTTCAGGACGGCAAAGGCATTGTCTCCGGAAGGGTCGAAACCTTCCTTGAGCGCGAGGCATTTCTTCAGCAACTCGAGGGCGGGAAGCGTTTCGCGAAGCGAGGCGTTGGAGGCGGCCAAAAAATAGAGAATGGCGCCACGATCGGCAGTTTTTCCGAGGAGACTTTCGGCCAGGGTGATCTGCGCGCGGATTTCGGCGGCATCCGCTGGTTCCGCAGGAGCGCCGCGGGTTTCCTCCTGTTCCTGGGCCGCCGCGACGAGAGCGCCAGCAAGGGTGAGCAGCAGCAGGGCAGCGAAACGAACGGGAAACCTCCGAAGTGGAATGCCTGAGCGCACGCAGTGCCTCTTGAAGAAAGATTATACGGCCACAATCCCAAAGGGTGCGGCTTCCATTCTTTGCCAGCTTGAGAAGAGTGCGCCACGCGCAGCCATTGCGGGTTTTCTCGCCCCTCTATAAAAACGTTTGAATAGCGGGATTTGTATTGCACCGGTACGTGCACGGGGCTATACTCGCGCGGCGTCCCCGTTCACGCCAGGAGAAGATCCCATGAAATTAGCAAAATTGCGTTTTACTTCAGGCTACGTTGCCGGTTTGTTGGTTACTTTGCTGGTGTTTGCCCTTGCGTGCGGCACCGCTCGTGCCAACGACCCCAAAGATGCCAAGATTCTTGGAGCTTACTTCGAGGAATGGAGCATCTACTACTCGGGGTACAACCTTGCAAATCTGGAGAGCAACGGCTCCGCCGCCAAGCTCTCTCACCTTATCTACGCGTTCGCAAATGTCAGCGCTTCCAGCACTGACCCGACCACAGATACCTGCGCCATTGCGGATGCCTGGGCCGACTTTGAAGATAACGCGCTGCCACCGGTTGGCGGGATCGCCGATACCTGGCCGCTGTATGGAAACTTTGCTGAAATCCTTAAGCTGAAACAACTTCACCCCAATCTGAAGACGCTGATTTCGATCGGTGGCGCGTCCGGGCCCAACACCGCGGCATTTTCGCTGGCCGCAAGCAGCGCGGCAGGACGCCAGGCTCTGGCCGCTTCCTGCATCAACATGTTTATCGTTGGCAACGTAGGTAGTGATTGGAATGGGGCCATCACCGCTCCCGGCCTATTCGACGGCTTCAATATTGATTGGGAATTTCCGACGGCTACTGACAAGGAGAACTTCACGCTACTGCTCGAGGAATTCCGCACGCAACTGGATGCGCTTTCCGCAACCACCGGCGAGAAATATCAACTGACATTCGACGGGCCGGCTGGCGCGCAGAACTACGTCAACATTGATCTTCGCAAGACCGCCAAGCTGGTTGATTTCATCACCGTGGATGGCTACAACTATGCCGGATCTTGGGATACGCAGACGAATCACGCTTCGCCTCTGTTTGACTCCAAGAAGGATCCGGACTTCGGCCAGGATCTCGATATCAATGCAACCGTTGACGCCTATTTGGAAGCTGGTGTTCCGCCTTCAAAGTACTTGATGGGGGTGCCGCTCTACGGTGCTGGTTGGACGGGAGTGCCCAACGAAGAGCATGGCTTGTACCAGAATTCCACGGGGCCTTCGCCCGTGCTACTGGCGAATGGCACGGGGCTATGCGGTGATCTCAGCGGAAATACTCCCGGTTGCGACACGTTGTTGACCCCTGGGACGGCGACCTACGCAACCCTTTCGACGTTGACCTCGAACGGATACAGCCGGTACTTCGATCCTCTACGAATTGCCACGTGGCTTTACGATTCCTCGACGGAGACTTTTTATACGTACGACGATCCCTTCAGCGCCACGTTGAAGATGATCTACATCCGCACCAAGGTGCCCGAGGGACTTGGCGGGGCGTACGTTTGGGCGGCCAAAGATGACGACGCCAATGGGACCATGGTAAAGACGATGGCGCTGTGGTTGGGACGGTAGCGAGGAAAGAATCGCTTGATCGCGTGCGACTGCTGCGCCGGAGTGGTGAAATGACGCGGCAGTCGCGAGAAAAGAAGTCCCTGACGTTAACAGTGCATTCATCTGAATGTTACGGGACTGTTACCCAAGGATGAAGGCGTCCTGCCAGACTGAATAGGACTCTTGAGAGTGACTGGAGATCCTATTCATTCCGATGCCTATCGTTCCCCGATACAGTACGGTACACTACCGCCAATGCGAACCAAGGCGCGAGAGCTGTCCATGAAGCGCGTCCTGATTATTGAAGACGACCGAGACATCGTCGAACTCGTGCGTTATAACCTTGCCAATGAGGGGTTTCAGGTGAATGCGGCGCTGGACGGGACGTCCGGGTTGTCTTCGCTGAAGAAGACGCCGCCCGATCTGTTGTTGCTGGACCTGATGCTGCCGAAGATCTCGGGGCTGGAGATTTGCCGTGAAGTACGCAAGGACGAGTCGCTGAACCGCTTGCCGATCCTGATGTTAACGGCGCGAGGAGACGAAGCCGACCGCGTGGTGGGATTGGAGATGGGCGCGGACGATTACGTGACGAAGCCGTTTAGCCCGCGGGAATTGATTGCACGGGTGAAGGCGCTGCTGCGGCGGGCAGAGCCGCCCGTGGAATCGCCACGAATTATAGAGGTGGGCAAGCTGGCGATCGATCCAGCATCGTATCGGGTGAGCCAGGCAGGGAAGCCGGTACCGTTGAGCACGCTGGAATTCCGTTTGCTGTATTATCTGGCATCGCGTCCGAATCGCGTGTTTACGCGGGATCAGTTGCTGGATGCGGTGTGGGGCACGGACCGCTTTGTGACTCCGCGAAGCGTGGACGTGTACGTGCGGCGGTTGCGCGAGAAAATTGAAACGGATCCGGAGAACCCGCTGCACCTGAAGACGGTGCGAGGCGCGGGCTACTTGTTCGAAACACGTGCAGCGTAAACTATTTTGGAAACTCGCGCTGACGTTTCTGGCGCCACTGCTGGGCGTCGTGCTCGCAGTGGATTTCCTCGCCGAACGAGCCCTGCGGGGCACCTATCAGAACGACGGCTACAACGAAATGAAGGCTCTGGCGCGAGTCCTTCCTTTTGACGAATTGCACTTTTCCAGTTTTCCCCCAGAAACTCCCGAAGATGTTGCCCTGCTGAATCACTGGGTTGCCAACGCAGCCAAGAGTGGCGTGCGGATCAGTGTGATCTCCGCGGACGGTCGGGTGATTGCGGACTCACAATCTGAAACGCAGACGATGGAGTCTCACGCAAGCCGGCCGGAGGTGCAGGAGGCGCTGCAGAAAGGCGAAGGCACCTCCACGCGAACGAGTGTTTCGGTGAATCAGCCGCTGCTGTATTACGCGGAGCGCCACTATCTGACGGGTAGCGTGCCGGTAGTGGTGCGATTGGCGCTGCCACTGGAAGGGGTTGATGAAACGCTTGGAAAATTCAGGCGGGGACTGTTGCTATGGTCTCTACTGATCCTGATCATAGCGGGTGCAATATCGCTCCTGGTGTCGCGGTCGTTCACTGGTCGCGTGGAACGGCTGAGAGAATTTTCGCGGCGCGTGGCGGAAGGGGATTTCCGGCCTCTTCCTTCGGACGGAACAGGAGACACGCTGGAGGCGCTGGGGCAATCGCTGAACCAGACAGCGGCGAGGATGGACCGAACGATCCGGACGTTGACAGAAGAGCGCAATCTGTCGTCGGCAATTTTGGGATCGATGGTGGAAGGCGTGGCGGTGGTGAACGGGGGAGAGCGTCTGGTATTTGCGAATCCGGGGTTCGCATCGATTCTTGGGCTGGAAGTGCCGCCAGTTGCGGGGAGCGCACTGCTGGAAGTGGTGCGGCAGACGGAGTTGATTGAAGCGGTACGGCGAGTGCTGGCGGGTGAGCCGCGAGTGGAGGCGGAAATCGCTACGGGCACGCTGCGGCAGCATTTCTTTGCGGCGACGGTGGCAGCGGTGCGCGCAGGAGAGACTTCCGGCGCAGTGATCGTGCTGCATGACATCACGGATTTACGGAAATTGGAGCGCATTCGACGGGACTTTGTAGCCAACGTTTCGCATGAGTTCCGTACACCACTGACGGCGATTCAAGGATTTGCGGAAACGCTGCTGGCGGGAGCAATGAACGACCCGCAGAACCGCGACCGTTTTCTGGGAATCATTCTGGAGCATTCGCGGAGACTGGCGCGGCTAACGGAAGACCTGCTGAGACTGTCGCAGATGGATGCGGACAAGCTGGAACTGGAACTGCGTCCGGTGGGCGTGGCGCAACTCGTGGAGTCCTGCTACGAAACCGCGCGGCACCGAGCGACGGAAAAAGGGCTGAACCTTTCGTTGGATGTGCCGGAAGGGCTGCCAAACGTATCCGGCGATGCGCGAAGGTTGCAG
>CAYOOS010000180.1:0-8167 GCA_964405585.1 uncultured Acidobacteriaceae bacterium
ACCAATCATCCGCTCGATTGCCCGGTGTGCGACAAGGGCGGCGAGTGCGAATTGCAGGACATGGTTTTCCGCTACGGCGCCGATTCCAGCCGCTTCGTCGAGGAAAAGATCCATCGTCCCGAGGAAAAGTGGTCGGATCTGGTCTATTATGATGCGCCCCGCTGCATCCTGTGTTTCCGATGCGTGCGTGTTTGCGACGAAGGCATGGACGTGAAAGCCCTGGGCGTCGGCATGCGCGGCGCCAACTCCATCATCATTCCCAACGGCGGTGATCACCTCGATTGCGAAGAGTGCGGCATGTGCATTGACATCTGCCCTGTCGGCGCTCTCACCAGCGGCACCTACCGCTACAAAACGCGCCCGTGGGAAATGCAGTATGTATCCACCATTTGCACACACTGTTCCAATGGCTGCAAGACCACATTGAGTGTCCGCAATCACGAAATTCTTCGCGCGAACAATCGCGACCTTTCCGGCATCAACAAGGACTTTCTCTGCGTGAAGGGACGTTTCGGTTTCGATTTCACGCAGCATCCGGAGCGCATCAAGCAGCCCCTCCTGCGCAAGGGCGACAAGCTCTACCCCGTCTCCTGGGAAGAAGCCGCGCAAGCCGCCGCCAAGCAAATCAACGAACTGCATGCTGCTTACGGTCCGGAATCCGTCGGCTTCATCGGCTCGAATCGCACCTCGAATGAAGAGAATTACCTCCTTCAGCGGCTGGCGCGCGCCACCTTTGGCACAAACAACATTGATCACCATCGCACCGCGGATTATACGGGTCTAGTTACGGCGCTCGGAGATCGTGCTGCCGAATGCTCTCTAACGATGGAGCAGCTTTACCACTCTAATGCGGTGCTTGTAATTGGCAACGATCCTTCCAATCAAAACCCCCTCGTTGGCTGGCAAATCCGCGCGGGCATCCGGCATTTCGGAACGAAGTTGTTCCTGCTGAATTCCCGCGAGACCAAGTTGGACCGCAACGCAACGAAATCCGTCCAACTGCCCGCCGGACAGGAGGCCGCTACCGTGCGGTGGCTGGCCACGGGTGAAGGCGAGTTGCCCCAGGAATTGACGGAACGCCTCGCCTCTCTGCGCACAGCCCTTGAAGCAGAACAGGATGTCGCGATTGTTTTCGGCTCGGAACTCACTGGCGCTGCCATCGGTTACCTTGTTGAGTTCGGCTCCAGGCTGCAAGGCACAACGCACTACATGGCGCTGGGCGACTACGCCAACTCACGCGGCGCTGCCGATATGGGCCTGCTACCAGACCGTCTGCCGGGGTACGCGTACCTCGATAACAAGGCAGCTGCGGATGCGCTCGAGGCACATTGGGGCGCGAAATCTCCCTCCAAGCCCGGACTCACGGCACCGCAGATGGTAGAAGCGGCACAGTCTGGAAAACTCAAGGCGCTCTACGTGGTTGGCGCCAACCCGTTTGCGCATTTCGGCACGCTCGGCTGTGGCCGCGGCAAACTGCAACTTCTGATCGTGCACGAAATGTTCCTTACGGAAACGGCCAAGCAAGCCGACATCGTCTTCCCCGCTGCCTCTGCCTACGAAAAGGACGGCAGCGTTACAAATACCTCGGGCGAAATTCAGTTGCTCCATAAAGCCGGTGAAGTGATGGGCACGCGCTCGGACTTCGATCTCCTCCGCATCGTTTCGCACCAGCTTGAAAAAGTGGGCCTGGGCAAAGCCTTTCATTACAAAACGCCCGCTGCTGTGTTCGAGGAAATCCGCAAGGCCGTGCCGGGCTACAATGTTCATGCCGCGGGATTGTTGACGGGCGGCGCCGAGCCCACGAAGATTCAGTTCTCCAGGAATGGCCACGAACCGTACGACGTCCCTGTTCAGTTGATTCGCTCCGCGAACGATAACCTTTTCACCAGCGGCTCACTTGGCCGCTTCTGCACCATGATGCAATCCCTCCCGGAGGCGGAAGCCAAGCCGTGAACGAATTCCTCACCACGTACGCCTTCCTCATCGTGCCGGTCATCAAGATCGCGATTCTCGTCTTCCTTGTGCTCACTGTGGACGCTTATTTGACCTGGATCGAACGCAAGGTCATCGCGCATATCCAGGCGAGGTGGGGGCCGTACCGCGTCGGCCCGCACGGCTTGCTGCAGCCGCTCGCCGACGGTGTGAAGTTTATTTTCAAGGAAGACCCCATGCCCGCGGGCGTGGACAAGATCGCTTATTTCCTGGCGCCGTTTCTGACGCTGATGCTGGCGCTCACTTCGCTGGCCGTGATTCCCTTCGGCCCGCAACACTTCACCATTTGGGGCTACGAATCGTACGTGAGCATCGCGGATGTGAATATCAGCTTGCTGGTTCTTTTCGCGATTACCGCGCTGGGCGTGTATGGCGTCGCGCTGGCTGGCTGGGCCTCCAACAGCAAGTATTCCCTGCTGGGCGGCTTGCGCAGCTCGGCGCAGATGATCAGCTATGAACTGGCGCTGACGCTTTCCGTCGTCGGCGTGCTCCTGCTGGCGGGAAGCTTCAGCCTGCGCGGAATCGTTGAAGCCCAGGCGCAATCCGGCCGCGGCCTCCTCAGTTGGAACATTTTCCCGCAGATCATCGGCTTTCTTTGCTTTTTCACCGCCGCCATCGCGGAAACCAATCGCGTGCCATTCGACCTGCCCGAAGCCGAATCCGAACTTGTGGCCGGCTTTCACACGGAATACGCCAGCATGAAGTTCGCCATGTTTTTCATCGGCGAATACACCAGCATGATTTCCGTCTCCTGCCTTTGCACGATTCTGTTCTTTGGCGGTTGGGCTTCTCCCTTCCCCGCTGCCTGGACGTTCACGCACTATGTTCCGTCGGTGCTCCTGATTCCCTTTGGCCTTTGGATCATTTTCGACGGGATTCGCTACGAGACGATTTTCGGCCGCGTCTTGCTCCCCGGCGTGGGCACCGCTCTACTTGCCTTGGGCGGCGCGCTGCTTGCATTCCCGGCCATCAATGGCTACGTGCAGGGGCCGTTCTGGTTCGTCGCCAAGGTCTTTACATTTTTGTTCGTGTACATCTGGATGCGCGGCACGCTTCCTCGTTTTCGCTATGACCAGCTCATGAGCTTCGGCTGGAAGTTTCTGCTCCCTGTCTCCATTGCGAACGTGGTTCTGACTGCTGTGGCCATTTTCTTCTGGGGGAAGCCCTGATGAACGCCTCCCTGATTGTCTTTTTCGTGCTTGCGGCCGTTGCCATATTCGGTGCGGTCAGCCTGATTCTGCAGCGCGAGCCGATTCACAGCGCGCTCTCGCTGATCGTCGTGATGGTCGCCCTCGCGGGATTGTATCTCTTGCTTGGCGCGGAGTTCGTAGCCGCAGTCCAGATCATCGTCTACGGCGGCGCCATCATGGTGCTGTTTGTCTTCGTCATCATGCTATTGAATGCAGGCGAAGAAGAGCGGACCAACTTCTCGAAACTCGCTACGATTGGAGGTATTCCGCTGGCCCTGGCTCTTGCCGGACTGATCGCGGCGGCTCTTACGCGCTCCACCGGTATCCTGCCTGCCGCGGCTTCGCATGGCGGGCTGACCTCCACGAAAACGCTTTCCATGCTCTTGTTCAAGGATTTCGCTTATCCCTTTGAGCTGACGTCGTTCCTGATCCTTGTTGCCATCCTGGGCGCCATTGTGCTGGCCCAGCGGGAGAACTGATTATGGTCCCGACGAACTACTACTTGATTCTCAGCGCAATCCTGTTCGGACTTGGCATCGTTGGTTTTGTGTTTAAGCGCAACATCATCACGCTCTTCATGGCCATCGAACTTATGCTCAACGCCGTCAACCTGGCTTTCGTCGCTTTCAGCCAGCGCCTGGGCCAGCCGGACGGCCAAGTATTTGTGCTCTTTGTCATCGTCGTTGCGGCCGCGGAAGCGGCTGTCGGCCTCGGCATCATTATTCTGACCGCGCGCAACCGCCGTTCGCTCAACGTCGAGCGCGTCGATCTCATGAAACTCTAATGCCCATACTCGAACATCTCTGGATCATCCCGCTTTTGCCGCTTCTTGGCTCAGCCATCAATGGCTTGCTCGGCGCAAAGTGGCCCAACAAGATCGTCACCAGTGTTGCGCTGGGGTCCACGGGGCTCTCCTTTGCCTGTGCGCTGGAAGCCGTGCGAGAGTTTCTTGCCAGCGGCCAGGTGCCCTTCCGGAAGGAGTTCTTCGATTGGATTGTCGCCGGCACCTTCCGCGCGGGATTCGATCTGCAACTGGACCAGCTTACCGTTGTGATGGTGCTGGTCGTAACCGGCGTCGGCTTCCTGATCCACATCTACTCCGTCGGCTACATGGCGCATGAAGGCGGCTACTACCGATTCTTCTCGTACCTGAATTTGTTCATGTTCTTCATGCTGATTTTGGTGCTCGCTGCCAACTTTGTGCTGCTATTTGTCGGCTGGGAAGGCGTGGGGCTGTGCAGCTACCTACTGATCGGTTTCTACTTTCTGAAGCAGAGCGCATCGGATGCGGGCAAGAAGGCCTTCATCGTCAACCGCATCGGTGATTTCGGTTTCATGCTGGGGATGTTCCTGCTCTTCCGGACGTTCGGCTCGCTGGATTTCCAAACGGTGTTCGCCAAAGCCGCGACTTGGCAACCGGAAGCCCTAGGGCAATTCGGCACCCTGACAATCGCTTCCCTGCTCCTCTTCATGGGCGCAACAGGCAAATCCGCACAGCTTCCCTTGTATGTCTGGCTGCCCGATGCCATGGAAGGTCCCACGCCCGTCAGCGCTTTGATTCACGCCGCAACCATGGTCACGGCGGGTGTCTACGTTGTGGCGCGCGCTCACGTTCTTTTCTCGCATGCGCCCACGACCATGTATGTCGTCGCGATTGTGGGCTGCGCCACGGCCATCTTTGCCGCTTCCATCGGCCTGGTTCAGACGGACATCAAAAAAGTGCTCGCCTACTCCACCGTCAGCCAGTTGGGATACATGTTCCTGGCTTGCGGCGTCGGCGCCTTTGGCGCGGGCATTTTCCACTTGATGACCCATGCTTTCTTCAAAGCGCTGCTCTTCCTTTCTGCCGGCAGCGTGATTCACGCCATGGGCGGCGAGCAGGACATGTGGCACATGGGCGGCCTGGCTTCCAAGATCAAAGTGACCTTCTGGTGCATGCTCTTTGGCACCATTGCGATCGCAGGATTCATTCCCTTCGCCGGTTTTTTCTCCAAAGACGCTATTCTCTTCGCTGCCTACCAGTCGGAAAACAGCGGAAAGATCTTGTATGGCGTGGGACTGCTGGCGGCGATCTTTACCTCGTTCTACATGTTCCGTCTGATCTGGCTTACATTCTTTGGTGAAAAACGCTACGACGAACATCATGTCCACGTTCACGAATCGCCTGGAAGCATGACCGTGCCCCTGATGATTCTTGCACTGCTCTCATTGGTTGGCGGATGGTTCGCCGCGCCCGCGCTTTGGGGCGGCCCGAATTACTTCGCTGACTTTCTTTCTCCGGTTTTTGGCAATGGCGAAGCCGCAGGCGGTGAGGCCGCGCATTCATTGGAACTGACTCTCTCCATTGTTGCCGTGCTCGCGGCCACCGTCGGCCTGATCGTCGCGTGGCGCATGTACACGGGCAAGGTGGCGCGCGGCACTTCCAGCGGGTTGCACAAGATCCTCACCAACAAATACTACGTGGATGAGCTGTATCAGGCCGTGATTATCGGGCCGCTTGTCTGGCTGTCGCGCAACGTTTTCTGGAAGACCGTGGACGTTGGTGTGATCGACGGCACCGTCAACGGCATCGCGCATGGGGCAGAGGCTGTTGGCGACACTGTCCGCCATACGCAATCCGGCAACGTGCGCAGCTATGCCGTTTGGGTCATCATCGGGGCCATCGTAATCCTGGCCATCATCTTCTGGCCATTGTGGCGGCCGGCCCTTTTCGAGGCTTCATCGGGAGGGGTGCGCTAATGGAACTCAGCGGCCATCTCCTCTCCGTCCTGATCTTCTTTCCGGCTTTTGGCGCGGCTTCGCTTCTTTTGTTGCGCGGTGACGACGAACTCTGGATCCGCCGCCTCACTTTTGTCGTGTCGATTGTAGAGTTCGTCTTTTCGCTATTCCTCCTGCGCGCCGTCCCCATCAACGCGCCAGGATACTCCCTCACCGAATTCGGCCACTGGATCTCCTCGCCCCCCATCAATTATCACCTGGGCGTCGATGGCATCAGCATGTTCCTCGTCATCCTCACCACGTTCCTCACGCCCATCTGCGTGCTCGCTTCCTGGCATGGCGTGCATCACCGCATCAAGGAATTCCACGTCATGCTGCTTCTCCTGGAAGTTGGCGTGGTTGGCGTGTTCCTTTCTCTCGACCTGTTCCTCTTCTTTCTCTTCTGGGAGATCATGCTGATCCCCATGGCGTTCCTGATCGGCATTTGGGGCCACGAACGCCGCATCTACGCCGCCGTGAAATTTGTGCTGTACACCATGGCAGGCTCCATCCTGATGCTTGTCGGCATCGTCTGGCTGTACAACGCGAGCATCCCGCTCACACTGAATAACACAGGAACGTTTGATCTTGAGAAGATCCAGACCCTGCTGCAATCCGGCGCAATGGTACTGCCGGCGCGCTCCGAGATGCTCCTGTTCCTGGCGTTTTTCGTCGCCTTTGCCATTAAAGTTCCGCTCTTTCCACTGCACACCTGGTTGCCAGACGCCCACGTCGAAGCGCCCACGGCTGGCTCTGTGATCCTCGCGGGCGTTCTGTTGAAAATGGGCACCTACGGCATGATCCGCTTCTGCTTGCCACTCTTCCCAGATGCTGCGCACCGCGCTGCACCCTATGTTGCCGTGCTCGCGATCATCGGCATCATCTATGGAGCGCTGGTAGCAATGGTGCAGCCCAACTTGAAAAAACTGGTGGCGTATTCTTCCGTCAGTCACCTCGGCTTTGTCGTGCTGGGCATCTTTGCGTTCCAGAATATTTCCATGCAGGGTGCTGTATTCCAGATGCTCGCGCACGGCGTTTCCACCGGCGCGCTGTTCCTGCTGGTTGGCATGCTCTACGACCGTCGCCACACTTTTGAAATCAGCGAATACGGCGGGCTCTCCACGCCGATGCCGCATCTAGCCGCATTTTTCCTGTTCGTCGTGCTCTCCTCGCTGGGATTGCCCTTGTTGAACGGCTTCGTGGGCGAGTACCTCATTCTGCTTGGCACCTATCAGGTGCACTGGACATGGGCCGCATGGGCCGCCACCGGCGTGATTCTCTCCGCGTGCTATCTCTTGTGGTCCTACCAGCGGGTTTTCTTCGGCGTAGTGACGCACGAAAAGAATCGCGAACTCCCTGACACCGACCTCCGCGAAAAGTGGATTCTGGCAACCATGGCGGGCGTGGTGCTCTGGATGGGCATTGGTTCTCCGTTTTTCACGCGCCGCTTCGCCATCCCATGTCAGACCGTGATTGACCAGATGGCGCGCCCGTTCGCTCGAGAGGCGGCTCTGCCTGCCGCAAGTCCCCTTGCTGCGACGCCCGGCTCTTCCGGGCACATGCTGGCGTCCAGCTTGACGCAATCCTCTTCGGAAAGGTCTGGAACCCGCTAAATGACTCCTCCAGGCACACAAGACATTCTTCGCGTTCTCCCGGAGATCGCCTGGTGTGGCGCAGGTGTGCTGCTGATGCTGCTGCAGCCCTTCGTCAAGCACCGGCAGACACTGACATTGATCGGCATGCTGGGTGCGGCCGCGGGGACGTTGGTTACTTTCAAAGCGGCTTTCGGTGAAGGCTTCGGCGGTCTCGTGCAGTTCGACATTTTCAGCCTCTTTTTTCACTGGCTGATCGGCCTGGTTGCATTCCTTGTGATCCTTGCGTCGGACTCTTATCTCGAGCGGGAGAATCTCGCTCCTGCTGAGTTTTACGCCCTCATCCTCTTCGCCACTGCCGGGATGGGTGTGCTGGCCTCCGCGCAGGAACTCCTCACGGCCTTTGTCGGCCTCGAGATGTCTTCGATTTCCAGCTACATTCTGGCGGGGTATCGGCGCGACTCCATCAAGTCCAGCGAATCCTCCGTGAAATATTTCCTTCTTGGCTCCTTTGCGACAGCGTTTTTTCTTTACGGCATTGCTTTGATCTACGGTGCCACGGGTTCCACGAACCTCAAGCTTCTGGCCAGCGCCGATCCCTCCAGCAATCTGGTGCGGCTCGGCTTGTCGCTGATC
>CAYOOS010000181.1:0-8136 GCA_964405585.1 uncultured Acidobacteriaceae bacterium
GTGTGCTCGATGCCCGCGCCGAGAGCTCGTGCCATGGCCGCTTCGTCGATGCGAACGTGGTGGATGCCGGTGAGGCGGGGGCGAGCGATTTTCTCCTGGGCTGCGGCGGGGGAGGGGAGAGTCAGGAATAACGCGATGAAGCCGAGCACGAAGCGATGCATCGTTATCCCCTCAGGTATTGCCAGTGGCGCGAGATTTCACTTTGCGGATCTCATCCAGGCGCTGGCGCAATCTTAACTCGAAACCCTGGTCTGTAGGTTGGAAGTACGCGCGGCCGGAAAGGTTGTCGGGGAGGCACGTCATGTCGGTGAGCTTGTCGTCGAAATCGTGGGCGTATTTGTAGCCTTCGCCATAGCCGACATTTTTCATGAGTCCGGTGACGGCGTTGCGAAGGTGGAGAGGAACGGGATCGGCTTCGGTTTTGCGGACATCTTCGAGGACTTTGCCGTAAGCGACGTAGACGGAATTGGATTTGGGTGCAAGGCAAAGATAGACGACGGCTTGTGCCAGGGCCAGGTGGCCTTCCGGAGCGCCGAGAAAATCGAAAGCATCGCGAGCAGCAAGCGTGACGGCTAGCGCGCCGGGTTCGGCAAGGCCGATATCTTCGCTGGCCATGCGCACGATGCGGCGGGCCAGGTAGAGGCAATCTTCGCCACTTTCAATCATGCGGATGAGCCAATACAGCGCCGCATCCGGATCGGAATTGCGCACGGATTTGTGAAGAGCGGAGATGAGGTTGTAGTGCTCTTCACCGGCTTTATCGTAACGAAGGACTTTGCGCTGCAGGACATCTTCGAGGAGTTCGCGCGTAATTTTCCGAGGGGCGGGAGTTTCGTCGGTGGTGGAGGAAGCCGAGGGCTTGGCGCTGCGGGCGCAGAGTTCCAGGGTGTTGTAGGCGGTGCGTGCGTCGCCGTTAGAATACGAAGCGATGCGGAAGAGCACGTCGTTGGTGGCATCGAGGTGGAAGTTACCGAGGCCATGCTCGGAGTCCGAGAGGGCGCGACGGAGGAGATCGACGATTTGCGGGGCGGTGAGGGCGTCGAGTACGTACACCTTGGTGCGCGAAAGCAGGGGAGAGATGACCTCGAAGGATGGATTCTCGGTAGTGGCGCCGATGAAGAGAATGTGGCCGGCTTCGACGTAGGGGAGAAAGGCATCCTGCTGGGCTTTGTTGAAGCGATGGACTTCATCCACGAAGACAATGGTGCGTTGGCCGGAATGGGCTTTGCGCTCGGCCTGCGCCATCACGTCCTTGATTTCCTTGATGCCGCTGAGTACGGCACTGAAAGATATGAATTCGCTGCTGGTCAAACGAGCGATGACGCGGGCAAGCGTGGTTTTGCCGCAGCCCGGGGGACCCCAGAACAACATGGAGCTGAGATTATCGGATTCGATTTGGAGGCGCAGCGGCTTGCCGGGGCCGAGGAGTTTTTCCTGGCCGATGAATTCCTCGAGGGTGCGGGGGCGCATGCGTTCGGCGAGTGGCTGCAGGGCGGAAGGTGTGTCGGGGTCGTGGATAGGGGAGAAGAGACTCATGCAGGTAGTTTAGCGCACTTGGTGGCATGGGGTAGGGGAGCTAGCCGAACCAGTGGAAGTGGGGCCAGAGAACCGGCCAGGGGCGACGGGGTTGTCTGCAAACGAAGAGGTCGGTGTAGTCACCGACTGCAGAATTTTCGATGTTGAAGGGATTTGTGAGATGGCCGGCTGGTTGGCAGGAAACAAAGATGCTTTCGGCGTCATCCCGGTGAAAACCGATGACGATTGCCGTTTGCGGGGGAGGATCGCCGTAGCCGCGGAACCAGTTGGAGTTGGAGCCGCTGATAGCATCGGGCAAACCGTAGGCTCGCCCATAAAGATGGATTGCGCCGGCCTCGCCGGCGTCACCGGCAAGAATTCCGAAGAGGGCGCGATCGTCCGGGGGCAAGGAGTCGCGAATTTGTGCGACGGTAGCGACCATCTCTGGCCAGCCAATCTCTTCGTTGAAATTGCCGTTCAGCTTGTCGGCAACGAACCACCAGCGAGAACCTAAAGGTGCAATGGGCAGGAGCACTAAGGCGAGCAAAACGGTGCTGACCGCCAGAGCCGACCAAAAGGACCGGCGAAGACGGCGCGCGCGGGTGGAAGCAAGGCCTGCGAGCCAATGTTCGGCAAACACGGCACCGGCGGCGAAGAGCGAGGGATAAGCTGGAGCGAGATAGTACTCGCGTCCCTTCGCGAAGAAAAACAGGGCGAGCGGAAAAACGTACATCCAGGCAATGGGGCGGAATCGTTTTCCAGCGGGAACGGCGAAGAGAAAATAGAGGCCTGCCAACCACAACGGCGCGGTGACAGCACCGGTGGATTTCCAGAGTTGGCCGACCAGAAAATTATCGGTGCGGCCGAGGCGAACGTCACGGGTATGAATGAACTTCAAAAAATCCAGAGAGATGAAATTGTGGTGAACCTGCCAAAGGAGGTTCGGGAGAAAGATGAGAAGGGAGAGAGCCACGCCGCACCAGAGCCAAGGGCTGCGTAGGAAGCGGCGCGCCGAAGTAAACAGGACACCAGCGACAATTCCAACAACCAGGAACGCCATCGTGTACTTGGTCATCATGCCGGCGCCGATGGAGGCGCCAATGCCCAGCCACCAACGAGGGTCTTCGGATTTAAGCAGGCGGACCACGAAGTAGGCGGTCAGAACCCAGAACAGATGGTCGAACGAGACATACTGAAACATCGTGCCGGAGACAAAGGCGACGGGTGCCACTCCAGCGGCGATGGCAGCGGCAAGTTGTGCCCAGCGGGTGCCTCCCATTTCGCTGGCCATCAGGCCGGCAAGCACCATGGCGATGCCCTGGGCGAGGACGGCAAAAAAACGCAAGCCCACGAGCGAGGGGCCAAAGAGCGTCAGGGCTAGCCGCGCGATGAGCGGCGTCACCGGTGGATAGACAACATAGCCCCACGCAAGGTAGCGGGCGTCCTCGAGGGTAGCGAGTTCGTCGCGATGAAAGCCGTATTGGCCATTGGTGAGGGTGTGCAGAACGATTTTGAGAAGCGCCAGCAAAAGCAATATGCGGAGATCGCTGGAGATGATTTTCTGCCACATGCGAGACAGGAACATGGTGTGTGTGTGGAGAAGGATCTTACACCAAGTGCCGGCTATTTCGCGGGAGTGGGGGAGAACCGGTGAACGAAAAACAAGAAAGGGATAACGCAGAGTTCACAGAGGGCGCAGAGTTCGCAGAGAAGAGCGGAGCTGAAATAGGGAACCAGGGACTGGCTAGGTGAGGATGTTAAGTTCGGAGAGCAGGAAAGCGTAGTCGAAGGCGATTTCGCGCAGGTAGTCGTAGCGGCCGCTGGCGCCACCGTGGCCCGCGCCCATGTTGGTTTTGAGGAGGAGTGGATTCGCATCGGTTTTGAGGGTGCGGAGCTTGGCGACGTATTTGGCGGGCTCCCAGTACATGACTTGGGAATCGTTGAGCGCGGTTTTGATCAGCATGGTGGGATAGTTCTTTTGCGCCAGGTTGGAGTAGGGGCAGTAAGACTTCATGTAGAAATAATCTTCTTCCTTGAGAGGATTGCCCCACTCTTCGTATTCGCCGACGGTGAGAGGGAGAGAAGCGTCCAACATGGTGTTGAGCACGTCCACGAAAGGGACGTGGCTGATGACGATGCGGAAGAGATCCGGGCGCATGTTGGTGATAGCGCCCATCAGGAGGCCGCCGGCGCTGCCACCTTCGACGGCAAGATTTTGCGCGGAAGTGAATTTTTCGGCGATGAGATGCTCGGCGGACGCAATGAAATCGGTAAACGTGTTGAGCTTCAGATGCATGCGCCCGGCATCGTGCCAGGGTTTGCCGAGTTCACCGCCCCCGCGAACGTGGGCGATAGCGAAAACGAGGCCGCGATTGAGCAGGCTGATGCGGTTGGAACTGAACGAAACGGGCATGGAAAGGCCGTAGCTGCCATAGCCGTAGAGGAGGAGCGGGGCGCTGCCATCACGAGGCGTCCCGTGACGATAGACGATGGAGAGGGGAATGGAGGTGCCGTCGGGGGCGCTGGCATGGAGACGTTCGCTGGCGTACTGAGTGGGGTCATAGCCTCCGAGGACAGGTTGTTGTTTTCGGAGGATGCGGTCGCCAGTGTGGAGATCGTAGTCGTAGACGGAGCGAGGAGTAATGAACGATTCGTAGTGAAAGCGCACGTGAGACGTATCGAATTCGGGATTGGAGCCGAGCGTGGCGTTGTAGGCTGGCTCGGCGAAAACGATGCGGCTGGAGGCGGCCAGCGCGGAAGCGGCCGGGCGCGTGAGGTCCACGATGCGGAGATAGGGAAGGCCGTCTTCGCGCTCGAAGAGGACGAGGTGAGTACGAAAGGCTTCGGCGGCCGAGAGCATGACGCCGGGGCGATTGGGGATGACCTCATGCCAGCGGGAAGGCGAGGGATCGGAAGTGGGGGCGGTCATCAAACGATAGGTGCGGCCGCCGGAGTTGGTGCGGATGAAGAAGACGCCGCCGGAAGGATCGGCGGAGTTTCCAGGATGATGGTCCACGTAGTATTCGTGGTCGTCCTCACGCGGGGCGATAAGCTGAAAATCGCCGGAGGGTTGATCGGCGCGAAGAAAGCGAATTTCGCTGGTAGTGTGGCTATTGGAGACCAGAAGGAGATACGCGCCGCTTCGGGTGCGCTCGATATCAATGCGGAATCGCTCGTCTTTCTCTTCGAAGAGGAGAACATCGGGATAGTTGGAGCCGAGGACGTGGCGGTAGAGGCGGTAGGAGCGCTTGGAGACTTCGTCTTCAATGACATAGAAGAGCGTCAGACTATCCGAGGCCCAAGCTGCGCTGGTGACGCGTTCGATCCGTAGGGGGAGGAGCGAGTGCGTTTCCAGATGCTTGACGTACAGAGTGAACTGGCGGAAGCCGGTATTGTCCGTGGAATAGGCCAACAAGCGATTATTGTCGGAAACGTCGAACGAGCCCAGGCCTAGGAAAGGATGGCCTTCGGCTAAAGCGTTGAGGTCGAGAAGGACTTCTTCCTGCGTGGGATCAGCGGCCTCTTCCGCCGGAACAGGATGCTCCCGTTTGCGGCAATAAATGGGGTACTGCTTGCCTTCTTCGGTGCGACTGTAATAGGAGTAGCCGCGGAGGTGATAAGGGACGCTGAGGTCGGTCTGCTGGATGCGGCTGAGCATCTCGTAGTACAGGGCTTCCTGGAAGGCCTGATGGGGCTTAACGTAGGCGTCCGCGTAGGCGTTTTCTGCTTCGATATAGGCCAGGACGCGCGGATCCTTTTTGTCGCGGAGCCAGGCGTAGTCGTCAATGCGGCGGTCGCCATGGATGACGTGCTCGACAGGCTCGCGGGGGGCGGTCGGAGGCAGGAGCGGAGCGCCGGGAATGCCTTCGGGCAATGGGGAAGCGGCCAGAAATGGAGCATCGTGTGACATGGGTCGTGTTGTGGGATGGCCTGAGAGGGTTATCGTAACCGAAGATGGGATTGTGGCAAAGGGGGGGGATGAGCGGCGGTTATTAGTTCTAAGCTCCCAGTTTTAGGTTTGGAGACAGGAGAAGAAGTATAAGAGTAAAAGAGTGTAAGAGTGAAAAAGTGAAACGCTGGAGGTGGAGGAGCGCGGGATGGCATACGAGACTGAGATAAAGCTGCGAATTAACGACGCAAAGGGGTTGCGGCGAGCCTTGAAGAAAATGGGGGCGGTATTAGTGGGGGCCGGGAGCGGGCGCGTTCATGAGATGAATTTGATTTTTGATACGCCAGAGGGCGGACTGGCAAAGCATGGGCAATTGCTGAGGATTCGCACGGAAACGCCGGAGGGCGGAAAGGCGTCGAAAACGGGGAAGAACGCGCAGCGCGTAGTCTTGACGTTCAAGAGCCCGCCGGAGGAATTGGCAATGGGAGAGGCAGCGCCGGCGGTGCGGGATCACCGGTATAAAGTGCGGCAGGAGATTGAAGTGGTACTGGCAGATGCGGCGGGGTTGCAGAAGATCTTTGAGGGGTTAGGCTTGCGAGGGTGGTTCCGGTATGAGAAGTATCGGACGACCTACAGGCTCCCAGAGCGCTTGAAGTGGACGAAGGGACTGCTGCTGGAGTTGGATGAGACGCCCGTGGGAACGTTTCTGGAGTTGGAGGGGCCGGGGGAGGCGATCGACCGGGCGGCGAAAGAGTTGGGGTATGGGGTGAAGGACTATGTGTTGAAGAACTATTTGGTGTTGTACGTGGAGGACTGCCGGAAGAGGGGAGTGGAAGCGGGGAATATGCTTTTCTCGGCAGAGGCGGGGAAGAAGGGGAAGTAGAAAAGTGAAAGAGTATAAGAGTGGAAGAGTCGAAATCCCCAAAAACTGCTGGAGAGCTGGTTTGCCATGTGGGTTGAGGCAGTAAAAACGGCAGTGAATTACGGGACTCCTGAAAAATGGGCATTTTTTCAAAAATAAAGAATTTTTTCGTGATTTCATATTGACATTGGAAAGAGGCCGGTTTATCACTGAGTTCGGAGTGAATTCTCTGCAATGAGCGCGTCCAGCGAACTCGAACCTCACCCTAGATGCGTTAGGGGGAGTCTCAGCCACTTGACCGCTAGGCCTGCGATTTTTTCGGGGTCGGCCCTGGGATGGATTGGCCCAAGGGGCGAGCACCGCGAAGGTCTCGCGAGGTTTGTCGCCCAAGGAGGATTCGCCGCCGGCTGAGGGTTGCCTTATTGCAGTATGGTGAAGATCCGCCGCCGGTCGTAACGACTTGCGGCGATTTTGTTTTTTGGGGAGAAAAGAAAAAACGAGATTAACGCAGAGACGCAGAGTTCGCGGAGGAAGAGAAGAAGTATAAGAGTGTAAGGGTGAAAGAGCTCGGAGATGCCGGGGAAAGGAGGTGGGGCCATGCTTTATGCGACGGAGCTTATGGGAGCGCAGGCGGTGGATGTGCAGGGGAATTATGTGGGGCGCGTGCGTGAATTTTTCGTGGAGCCGGCGGAGCAGCCGAACCGTATCTCTCACTTCCTGATATCGCGCGGGCGGTTCGCCCCCCTGGTCGCGCGGCATGACCAGGTGTCCGCGATCGAACCTGGGCGTGTTCAATTGAATGTGAGCGAACGGGCACTGGATGCGTATGAGCCGAACGAAGCGTGGCTGGCGGTGCGCAAGGACTTGCTGGACCAGCAGATCATTGATACCAAAGGGCGCAAAGTGGTGCGCGTGAACGATGTGGACCTGGCCGAGCAGCGGACAAATGGAAATGTGGAGCTGCGAATCGCGCAGGTGGATGTGGGATTGCCCGGTGCGGTGCGGAGGTTGCTGCAGGGCTTCGCTCCCGCGGCCATGGTGCGCAAACTACAGAGCAAGCTGCCCCAACGATCGATCCGGTGGGAGTTCGTGAACTTGATCGAGCCCGATCCCCTGCGTCGCGTGAAATTGCGGATCACCCACGAGAAACTGGAGGACCTGCACCCGGCGGATTTGGCGGAGATGATGGAAGAACTCTCGGCGGCGGAGCGGCAGGGAATTATCGCTTCGCTGGATGAAGAGACGGCGGCATCGGTTCTGGCGGAATTGGATGAGCGGCTGACCACGCAGATTGTTGAGAAACTGGATCCGGAAAAGGCCGCGGACATCATCGAGGAGATGGCGCCAGACGCCGCGGCGGATTTGCTGGCGGATTTGTCCAAGGAGACATCGGAGGAAGTGCTGGAAGAGATGCCGAACCAGGAAGCAGCCGAGGTGCGCGAACTGCTGGCATTCGACCCTTCCACAGCGGGCGGAATGATGAACACGGAGTTTGTGTTTGTCAGCGAGGCCTCCACGCGGGATGAAGTGCTGGAATGGATGAAGTCCCAGGAGTTGAATCTGGAACAATTGGACACCATCGTGCTGATTGACAAGGCCGCGCAGTTCTCGGGGACGGTGCCGGTAGCGCGCATGCTCCTGGCATTGCCGGACCAGAAGATGGGAGAACTGAAGACCGAGCCGCTGTTGAGTGTGACGGCGGATGCGGGCGAAAAAGACGTATTCGAGTTGTTTGATAAATACAATTTGCGGATGTTGAGCGTCGTGGACGAGGAGAAGCGGCCGATTGGGACCGTGACGGTGGACGACGTGGTGTCGAGGCTGGTGAAGGCGTGAGGAGTACAACTCTTTCGCCGCCGAACCCAGTGTT
>CAYOOS010000182.1:0-8079 GCA_964405585.1 uncultured Acidobacteriaceae bacterium
AGCACTCCGCAGGCGGACGCTGGATTTTTGTGGGACTTCTGGTATCCGGCGATGCGCAGCGATGAGATTCATGGGAAGCAATTGGCGAAAGCGATGCTGCTGGAAGTGCCGCTGGTTCTCGGGCGGACGAGCGAAGGAAAGGCGTTTGCGATGAGGGACACATGCCCGCACCGTGGGATTCCGCTTTCCTATGGACACTTTGACGGGAAGAACCTGCAGTGCAGCTATCACGGGTGGGAGTTCGATGCGTGCAGCGGGCAGTGTGTGTTGATCCCGTCGTTGACGAGCCACGACAAATTGAAAGTTGAGCGAATCAGCGCGGTGCATTTTCCCTGTGAAGAACGCGACGGATATGTGTGGGTATACATGAACGCGCCGGGGACGAAATTGCCGGAAGCCATTCCGCCGGCGCCGGAAGTGCCGAAATTCAGCGCGAAGTACAAGGTGACGCGGCTGGAATGCGAACTGCCATCGCACATTGATCACGGAATTATTGGGCTGATGGATCCTGCACACGGGCCGTTTGTGCACCAATCGTGGTTCTGGCGGAGCAAGAAGAGCATTCATGAAAAGGCCAAGCAGTTTGAGCCGATCGAGAATGGGTTCCGGATGAGCAAGCACTCGCCTTCAACGAACAGTTTGCCTTATCAACTGTTGAAGAAGATGACGGGCGAAGGGGTAAGCACGATGATTGATTTTGTGTTGCCCAATATGCGATTCGAGGAAATTCACAGTGGCAAGCTCTGGTTTTCCAGCCGCGCGACCGTTACGCCGGTGCGGCGTGACCTTTGCCGGATTGATTTTTTGGCAGCGTGGAATCTGATGCTGCCAGTTTGGATTTTCCGGGCGTTCGCGAAGATATTTCTGCGGCAGGATCAGGAGACGATGATCCAGCAGTCCGAGGGATTGAAACACAACCCGAGGCTGATGTTGATTGACGACGCCGACCGCCCCGCGAAATGGTATTTCGCGCTGAAGCAGAACCTGATCGAGTCGCGGCGGACGGGCGTTCCCGTGCCGCACCCCATGAGCGGGCCGGTCACGTTGCACTGGAGAAGCTAGTAGAGTTCGCGATTTTTTGTTGGGTTCAGCGGATAAAACGGAGAGGACAATTCATGTTTATAGAAAATCGTGACAAGGAGAATTCCGTGACGATGCCGTTCTCTTTTGGGGCATTGCTTCTGTTGTTTGCAGGATGCCTGATTCTTGCTCCCTTTTCGTTCGGGGAGAAATTGAGCGCGACGCAACTCATCGAGCTTGCCAATTCCAAGAGTCCCGGGCTGCATGATGCGATCACAACGAGCTTTGAGGGCAAGGCTTTGAAGGAAGGTACAGCTTGGGCGGGCCACGGACCGGATTTTTTCTTTGCCACGGAAGCGGCCTCGGAGCCGGCGCTGTTCATTGACGGCGCCCCCGGCCCGAAAATGCAAAGCTTGCCCGGATCGGCGCTCTGGTATGGCATCGCGCGAATCGGTGGGGCCGGAAAATCGCATGCCTATCACTACGTGGTTGAAGGCAAAGAATTCGGCGGGAGTTTAAACCTGCCGGTATTTGGGGAGATGTCCTACGTGCAACCGGGAGTTCCCAGCGGGACGCTGTCAGAGAAGATCGTGCACACCAGCAAAATCTACGACGGGATGAAGAGCGAATACTGGATCTATGTTCCGGCGCAATACGACCCGAAAACGCCTGCGGCGCTGATGGTATTTCAGGACGGGGGAGCATATACCGACCGGAACGGCGGCACGCTGGCGCTCAACGTGATTGACAACCTGATCGCGCAAAAGAAAATCCCCGTGATGATCTGCGTCTTCATCAATCCCGGCGACATCAGCGAATCGCCCGGCACGCCAACCTACAAGTTTGTGAAGGCCTACTCGGAAAAGTGGCAACGCGATTTGAAGGATTCCATGCGCAGCACTTTGTATGACACTGTCAGCGACCGCTACGTCCGGTTTTTGCGAGACGAAATCCTTGCCAACGTCGCAGCGAAATACAACATTCGCAAGGATGGGTACAGCCGCGCGATTACAGGGCTTTCATCGGGAGGAATCTGTTCGTTCAACGCGGCGTGGCAGATGCCCGAACAATTCAGCCGCGTGATCACGTGGATCGGAAGCTACGCGAGCATTCAGTGGAAGGAAGATCCAGCGATTCCCGACGGCGGGCAGGATTTTCCGGATAAGGTGCTGCGGGAACCCAAGCGTAACATTCGCGTCTGGCTGCAAGATGGTTCCGGAGACCTGGAATTGCGCTACGGGAGTTGGGCGCCGGCCAATATTCGAATGGCGAATGCTCTGAAAATGACCAAGTATGACTTCCATTTCAGTTTTGGAAAGGGCACACACAGTTCGGCACATGGAGCGGCGGAGTTTCCAGCGGAAATGATCTGGCTGTGGCGGGATTACGACGCGAGCAAGACGACGCAGACGTATGAGATGGAACCCTCGGAAATGACAAAGCCGCTATTTCGGGTGGCGATTGTGAATCGCGACGCGGAATAAACTCAAAAGCGGAACCGCAAAGGTCAAACCAGGGTTCGTCCACCTATAGGGCACTGGAAAAGCAATGAGAGAAAGAAGGGCAGTCGGAGAATTTTCCTCTTGACAAAGTGTCGTGTGGACACTATAGTAGTGTCAGGTAGACACTAAGGAGGTTCACATGTTCTCCATTCGTTTCATGAAAGCCGCCCCGACAATCCATGTATTCCACTACGTGAACGGTCGGATCCGCCGCGAAGGAGCGGGACTTTCTTTTTTCTACTATGCGCCAACATCGACTATTGTCAACGTTCCTCTGGGAAGCGCCGACGCTCCCTTTGCATTTCAGGAGAGCACGGCTGATTTTCAGACGGTAGCTTATCAGGGCCAGCTTACGTATCGAGTCGTCGACCCAAAGAAAGTTGCGACTTTGCTCGATTTCAGCGTGGGTAAGCAAGGCATCTACTCCACGGAAGACTACCGCAAGCTTACGGAACGTTTGATCTACGCAACACAAACGCTTATGAGAGCGGAATCTCAGAGGCTCACGTTACAGGAAACGTTGACGAGCAGCGAGAGCATAGTCGCTTCAGTTCTCGCCAAGCTCCGGTCTTCGGAAGCGGTGATCCAGTTAGGCGTCGAAATCTTGAATCTGTCTCTAATCTCGATTCGTCCAACTCCGGAAATGGCCAAGGCATTGGAGGCCGCGGCGCGCGAGGCTCTACAGAGGCGATCTGACGAAGCGATTTACGCCCGGCGCAACAATGCCGTGGAGCAGGAGCGTCGAATCAAGGAGAGTGAACTCAATACGGAAATTGCAGTGGAGGAGAAACAGCGGCAGATAAGAGAAGCACAAATGGCGGCGGAAATTGCCATTGAACAGAAGCGGGCTGAGTTGATGGGCCAAAAAGTCGAAAACGACCGGAAGGAAGCCGATAGCCGCGCCTATATGTTGGAAGCGATCTTGAAGCCAGTTCGAGAGATAGACTGGAGAACGCTCATGACGGTTTTTCAACAGGGTACCGATCCAAGAACCATGATAGCGCTGGCATTTCAAGAGATGGCGACTAATGCGCAGAAAATCGGTGAACTGAATATTTCTTCGGAGCTACTGAATTCCCTGCTCGCTACTAGAGTGAGCAGTCCCACTGTTCCAATGTCCTCGAAAGGCAAATAGCCGTGGATGCCGAGAGGAAAGGTTCCCGCGCTAGAGAGGCATACAAGAAAATTGTACTGGTAACTCGAAAGACGAGGCTCGCCGGACTGGTCGAACGGTTCAACACGGAGGCCCAGGCGAGGTTTTATATCGAGCACGCAGGCGGAGATTTCATCGAATACCAGAACGAAAACGACGCGTACCGCAGGTCGCTCGACCTTGTGAGACGCTCCATCGACCTGGGGCTAAAAGTCCAGTTGATTGATCGCGAGCTTGTACCAACATATTCCTTCCTCGCGGAGGACCTTGTCGTGACGTTGGGGCAGGATGGGTTGGTTGCAAATACAGCGAAGTACGTTGGGCGGCAACCGATTGTAGCAGTCAATCCCGACCCCGGGCGATTCGATGGAGTTCTGCTGCCATTTCTGCCAGGCCAATTGGCCGCCGTCCTCGAAGAAGTTTTATCCGGGCAATTTCGAGTTTGGACCATAACCTTAGCCGAAGCAAAACTCAATGACGGGCAGAGGTTGCTTGCGTTCAACGATTTGTTTATTGGCGCACGGACCCACGTTTCGGCCCTCTACCGAATCCGTTGGAACCATGATCAGGAGGCGCAATCCTCGAGTGGAATCCTTGTGTCAACAGGGGCGGGAACAACTGGTTGGATGTCGTCGGTGTTTAATATGGCTTCGGGCGTTGCACATCTGGCCGGCGGGAATGAGGTGCGACCGATCCGCATAGGATGGGAAGATCCACGACTGTTGTTCGTCGTACGCGAGCCATTCGTGAGTCGCCACTCGAGTGCGAGGCTGATTGCGGGAATTGTCGAAAAGCAACAAAGTCTGGATGTGGAATCGCTGATGCCTACCGGTGGGGTAATTTTCAGTGATGGGGTCGAGTCCGACTATCTGCAATTCAACTCCGGAGCAATCGTTCGCATCGGGGCAGCCCAGGAGCGGGCGCATCTCGTTATAGGGTGAAAAGAGGTGGATTTGCGGGTTACGGTTGATATCGTCATATTTACGGTGCGGGATGAAGCCCTTCAGGTGTTGCTCGTGAAGCGAGGGGTTCCGCCGTTTCAGGGACAGTATGCCATCCCAGGCGGGTTCACCCACGAAGAGGAGTCGCTCGAGGACGCGGCCCTTCGAGAGCTGTACGAAGAAACTGGCGTACGAGATGTTTTTCTCGAGCAACTCTACACCTTTGGCGATCCGCGTCGCGATCCACGCGGAAGAATCATAACCGTTGCCTACTATGCCCTTATTGCTTCGGACAAGCTTTCAGTGACCGCGGGCGCTGATGCAGCCGAGGCGAAATGGTTCTCTTTGGAAAAATTGCCAGCGCTGGCCTTTGACCACTGTCGTGTGCTTGCCTATGCACTCGAGCGACTACAAAACAAATTGGAATACACCACGGTTGGATTTCAGCTTCTTCAGGAGAAATTCACATTGAGTGAGTTACAAGTTGTGTACGAAGCGATTCTGGGAAAGCGGATGGACAAGCGAAACTTTCGACGAAAGATCCGCCAACTGGGGATCCTCAAGCCGTTGCGGGAATGGCGAAGGACTGGGAGAAAACCAGCACAGTTGTTTCGATTTGCAGCGCGAAGGATCGCAGACCTGTGAATTCAGCTCAACTTCCACGCTAACGAGGTGCGGAGAGGTCAAATGTTTCCGCGACGTTCTGGCGACCGGAGGTGGCGACGCGAATTTCGGTGTCCTCGGGCTCTCTTGCTCAACGCAGGGATGCCAGATCGAAATCAAGGATGACCTGCTCACCTTCAGGCGGGATAACTTGAATCGTGATGGTATCGGAGGGAACGTTTTCGGCGAGAAACTCGAACACGAGTGTCGCGCCAGTCAGAGTACAACCTCCCTCATTGCACAGGAGATTCGGTTGCCCCGACGAGGAAATGGGCTTGATTGGGTCGTTCTTGAAGAAGAAATTCACCTGAAACACCTTCCAGAAGTCGTAGGGGCGGGGCATGAGTCCGGTGTTGGCATCCTGTCCTGAACCGGCGGGGCGGGGAATGAAAGCTCCATAAGTATCCGTGAAGAGGATCTGAATGAGGGCCTTAACTGTCTCCGCGTGTTTAGCGTGTTCGAGCGCGGCCTGTTGTGCGCTGTAGCCGACGGTTCTGTCTTTGGAATCAAGTACGGTCAGAGCATAGGGCGTGAACATCGTGATGGAGGCAATGTGAGGACCGGAATCAGGAGGAGCTAGAGACATGGTGTATTTCTGCAGAAAGCGCGCCATGGTTTCGTCGCGGCGTTGGCCGAGGAAGTAAGCATCGCGGACGGCCGTGTCCGAGAGAGGTGTGTCAAACGCAAAGGAAGAAACGGGGATGACAAGAAATGCGGCCATGAGAGAAGTGAGGAAGCGGAGCCGGGTATGCAGCATAACGTGCCTCCACTATCTAAGACGTACGTAACAAGGTAGCAGGTTTCAGATGCGGCGGGGCGTGTTGGGGAAGTCAAGCCAGACCTTGATGCCGCAGAAGTGCGAGCCTTTGGTGCAGAAGGGTAGAAGCAGCGCTCGTGGCTTGCTCGGGCGTTGCAGATCCAGGCTTCCGTATACAGACTTCTGGGTGCGTGCTAAAATTGCGCCATGTCACAGAAGCAGCTAGCATCGGCGATTGAGCGACGCTTCCGTTCCATGAGTCGCAGAGAGCGAATCGCGAAGATTCGGAAGCTGGCTAGCACTTCGCCCGAAGATGATCGTTTTATGCGTTCGACTTTTCCCGAACTTTACCGTGAAGCGTTCAGAGTTACGCCGCGCGGGGCGGGTGCGCGCTCGGAATCAAGCCAGAAGCGTGCGCGAGCCGGAGGGCTTCGCTCGAGGTAAGACCCAGCAGTTCACCCCATTCGACCACCAGTTTCCGCCTTCTTTCGCTCCCATACTCGCCGCCCAGGATTTCTCGAAGGATTTCCGCGTCGGACAAGCCAGCCTCACGAGCAGCTTTGATCAATCGAATTTTGTTCGCCACGCTCATAGTTGGATAGAGCCTAGCACAAAGGTGTCATTATCGTCGGAGTCGGAAAGCGTGGAATGACTGGGGACTAGATACGGCGGGGCGTGTTGGGAAAATCGAGCCAGACCTTGATGCCGCAGAAGTGCGAGCCTTCGGTGCAGATGGGCGTGGTGATGCCGGCGCGAAGGTGGCAAGGCGGGCCGATGTAGCGAGAGAGTTCTGGCTGCACCGCGCGAAGTTCCGCGATTTCATCCATGGATGCGTTGTAGATCTCTTCCTGGGCGTTGAAACAGGTACGCATGGTCCATTTGTGAAGCAGGTGGAGTAGCGAGCCGGTTTCGACGAGGCGAATGGATTTGGCGTTGGGCAGAAGATAGAGAGCGATTTCGGGCGGCACGCCACGGTCGAGGAGTTGATTTTTGGCGGCCCAGGCGTCGCGCATGGCGCGGTCGTAGATTTCCCTGGCGCGGGGATTATCGGCAATAAGCTTCGGCGTTATGTAGTCCGGGTCGCGCGTGTCGGCGAGAGTCAGAAGGGGGCGCGAGCCGGGAACCATGCGATGCCGCTGATCCTGGCTGTCCGCAGTGTGGCTGATTTTCTTGGCGAAGGTATAGTTGGCGTGCTGCAAGGCGCGCATCATGGGTGCATGTACGCCGATATTGATGGTTTCCAGGCGGTAGAGATTGCGCGCGGGGTTAAGAAGGCGATCGATGGCCTCCGCATCGGGGCAAGCGGCTTCCGTGAGGCCGACGACAGCGCGATAGGCTTCGGCCATGACGCGGGGAGCGTTTTGTGAATAGTCGAGAAGGCGCGAAGTTTTGCCGTTGAGGCGGGCGTCGAACTCTCTGGCAAAGTCATCTCCTTGAGATCTTGTCGGAGTTGCGTCCTTCCATTCGGGGAGTTCTTCCAGCGGAGTAGTGCCAAACCGATCGAAGAATTGCGGATCGATTTGACGAACCTGGGCCACCATTTCGCCGATCACGGCTCGGGCTTCGCTGGGCGTATCAGAAGCCGCGCACATGCGCCAGAGACGATGAAGGACGATGCCGGAGAGGGTATGAACCATTGTGGTGAAGGCGGCAACGGGCAGAACATAGCGGGCGATCTCGATGGCGCGTTTTTCAGCAGAGCGCTCGATTCTTTGCAGGCGCTTGGGATGAGACATTGGGCCGATGTGCCAGATGTCGTTCAAGATGGAGCGCGCATCGGAAACAAGGATTGCGGAGAGTTTGCGATAACAGTCCCAGGCACGTGTAATGGCGTCTTCATAGATTCGGCGAGAACCCTCGTCGAAGAAGAGAGAGACAGGGGGGATGTAGGCCTGAGCACGATCAAGGCGCACGTAGCGCTGGCTCTGCTGCTCGGAATTGTAGAAGGGATGAGCGTGGAGGAAGGACCAGACGAACTGACGGCTGACGTTCTCCAGACCGAATTCGAAGTGGGCGTGCTGGTAGACCGTGTGATGGCCGCTA
>CAYOOS010000183.1:0-4051 GCA_964405585.1 uncultured Acidobacteriaceae bacterium
TGCCCGTGATCGTTTCTGCGTTTGTGCTGTTGGGCGCGGCGGTAGTCGCTTCGATCTTCCCGGCGGCACGCGCCGCCCGCGTCGACGTCACACAAGCGCTTCGTTCGGAATGATTTTTCCGGCGCACCGAGGTTTCCCGTAAGCCGGCGAATCGTCGAAGTGGAACGACTCCCGCCCCGATGGAGACGAACGCCTGACCAGCGCCGTCACCGGAAACCGACCCACGACCCAAAGGCAAATTCGTTGTGTCGCGGGGCAAAGTAGCGATAGGATGCACAGGCCGGGTGGCCGGATGGGACTTTACGAAATAGAATTGAATGTAACCGGCGCGTTCCAGCGCACGTCGGAATAGCAAGCCCCTAATCAGCCCAGCCAGAGCCCACACAAACCGGAGGATGGGAGTTTTTACTTCATCGAGGAGGAAAGAATGAGACGAACCTTGTTACTTTCTGTTGCATTGACGGCTCTATTGGCGCTTCCCGCTTTTGCGCAACGCCCCGAGGAGCACGCGCAGAACACGCCGCGGGCGAATCAAGGCCACGTTCCACCGGCGCCGGCCAAGCGAGATAACGTGCGCGCGAAGCCGGAAGTGGAACGCAACGTCAAGGGGCGGGTCAACGAAACGCAACACGTGAACAACGACCATTGGTACGGCCACGAGAGCCCGAATGATAAGCGCTTTCACCTGGATCATCCGTTCGAGCACGGGCACTTCGAGCACTTTGGCCCTTCCTACCGTTATAAGGTGGAGCGGTTCGACCTGGCGCATCACCGTTTCTGGTTCCCTGGCGGCTTCGGATTTGAAGTTGCTTCCTGGGACTGGCCGCTGTGCGCGGATTGGTGCTGGGATTGCGCGGACGATTTCGTGGTGTACGAAGATACCGACCACGTGGGCTGGTACATGCTGTACAACGTCCACACGGGTGTGTACGTCCACGTCAGCTATTTGGGAGTATAAGCACGGCGGTACTTAGTTGGTCGCAACTGAATCGGACGAGGCGGCCTCTACGCCGCCTCGCCGGGTTTTCTGAATAATTGCAGTTCCTTCTGTTGCTACAATTCCGCAAATCATCTACAGGTCCGGACATGCCGCGCTTTCTTCCTGAGCGTTCCGCGTTTCACGCATTTTAATCTTCGCTTTACACCGCATCAACCACCGCCGGTCTTCCCCTCGCTAGAGTACAGACCCGCTGCTCCTAAAAGGGGAATCCAACAATGCACAAATCGCTCCAAAGATTTACGGCTTTTCTGACTTCAACAGTTTTCCTGCTCTCCACGGCAGGCAGTCTCACGGCCAGCCCGCGGAATAATGACGGGTGGGATGGCAAAGATTCAAAGATACGGCATGTTCTACTCATCAGCATCGACGGCATGCATTCCCTGGACTTCGCCAATTGTGCCAACGGCGTCGCGGGAGTGAATGGTGGCCAGGCGTACTGCCCCAATCTTGCCGCTCTTGCACAGACCGGCGTCAATTATCTCTACGCGCTTACTCCGCGCCCGTCGGATTCCTTTCCGGGGCTGACAGCGATAATCACGGGCGGAACTCCGCGTTCGGCAGGTATGTTCTACGACGTCAATTACGACCGAGCGCTTTCCCCGCCAGCCATGACCACTCCTTATGGAATCGTTGGTGGCGCGAATCTCTGCCCGCAATTCGTAGGCACGCAGGTGGGCTTCGACGAAGAGATTGATTACGACTACACCAAGCTTGATGGCGCCGGTGGAATTAATCCCGCGTATTTGCCTCGCGATCCCAAGAACAACTGCGCTCCGGTTTATCCCCACAGCTATATCCGCGACAACACGATTTTCGAAGTGGTGAAGGCCGGAGGAGGTTACACGGCGTGGTCGGACAAGCATCCCTCCTACGATTTCACGAACGGCCCGAGCGGCAAGGGCGTGGACGATCTCTACAGCCCGGAAATTAACTCCGTGCCCGTACCTCTCCCAACGGTTCCCGGATGCAGTCCGTTGCCGGACCAGAATGCCGTTTCGTCGAGCAACGCCTGGACCGACAGTTTCCAGAATATCCAGTGCTACGACACATTGAAGGTGCAAGCGGTGCTCAATTGGATTAATGGGAAGCACCACGACGGCACCGGCTCGATCCACACTCCCGCTTTGTTTGGAATGAACTTCCAGGCAGTGAGCGTGGGGCAGAAGCTGGTGGAAAAGGCGCTCTCGCTTACGGGCGGTTACCTGGATTCCACGGGCACCCCGTCCGCCTCGTTGCTTGGTGAGATTCAATATGTGGATGGGTCCATCGGCCAGATGGTGTCGGCGCTGAAGAGCCGTGGCCTGCTCGATTCCACGCTGATCATCATTACGGCCAAGCACGGCCAGTCGCCCATCGATCCGAATCGCGTACTTCGCATACCGCACGACAACCCCGCGCTGGAGCCTCCTTCCTCGGTGCTCGGTGGCGTGGGCACGGGACTCACGGGAGGCGGGCTTGTCGGTCAGGCCGATGAAGACGATGTTTCGCTGATCTGGCTTACGGACCAGACGCAGGTTGCCGCTTCGGTTGCGCTGCTTGAACAGAACGAGAACAACTATGGCCAAGGGCAGATTTTCTCCGGCCGCTCTCTCGCTCTGATCTTCAACGACCCGTCTGTGGATTCGCGCACACCCGACATCGTGATTGCCCCGAATGTGGGCGTTATCTACACGGGTGGCGGGGGGAAAGTCTCCGAGCACGGTGGTTTTGCCGAAGATGATCGCCACGTGTTGCTGCTCGTTTCCAATCCGAGCTTCGCGCCGGCAATATTTGCAGATCAGGTGGAAACGCGGCAAGTAGCTCCAACGATCATCCGGGCGCTGGGACTTGATCCTGGACAACTCTGGGCCGTGCAGAAAGAAAGCACGAAGGTTCTGCCGGATCTTCCGCTGCGCTCGGATAACGACCGTTAATCGTTAGTGGTTCACGAAACTTTGCGCTGACAATTGGTCAAAGGCGGCGCCGTGCTCCGTGATAGGCGGAGTCCGGCGCCGCTAAACTTTTCCGATGGTGACTGGATCGTGAGGCTGGGCCCTACCAGGACGACTTCAGCTCACCGATTTCGGCGGTGACGGCATCGAGGACGGTGCAAGCTTTGACGGCAGCGGTCATGGCGTTGTGGTCCCGGAAGAGCGGCCGGTCTGCGTCCAGGTGCTCAACAACCTTGCGGACGGCTGCTTTAGCCGCAAGCGTGCCTTTGCCGGGCGTGAATTCGCGGAAGTCCAACGCTTGTGCGGCGGCGATAAGCTCGATGGCCAGCACGCCGTTGGCGTTCTCCAGAATTTGCCGTGTCTTCAGCGCAGCGTTCATTCCCATGGAGACAAAATCTTCCTGATCAGCGGCTGCCGGAATGGATTGGATAAAGCTTGGTGCGGATAAGATGCGCTGCTCGACGATGAGCATGTCCGCGGTGTATTGGCTGAGCATGTGGCCCGAGAACATTCCGGCGCCTCTGGTAAGGAACGCGGGCAGACCAACGGAGAGCGCAGGATTGAGAAGCCGATTCAGGCGGCGCTCGCTGAGGACGCTGACCATGGTCACACCCGCCCCCACCACATCGAGAGGCAAGCTCACCGGAGTGCCCTGGAAATTCGCGCCTGTGTAAACCTTATTCTCTTCCGCGACGAAGATGGGATTGTCGGCCACGCCGTTGAGTTCCGTCTCCACTTGTTTGCGAGCGTAGGCGAGCAGATCGCGTAGTCCGCCGATGACTTGAGGAGTGCTGCGCATCGAGTAGGCGTCTTGCACCTTCACCTTGAGCTTGCCGGTGACCAGATCGGAACCCGCGATAACGGCGCGGAGATTCGCCGCCACAGTCTGCGCACCGCGAAAGCCGCGCAGCTCGTGGAGCTTGGCCTCGTACGGGCGCATGTTGGCCATAAGAGCTTCGAGTGTCATGGCCGCGGCGATTTCCGCTTGGGCCACCCAACGCTCGGCATCGTAAAGCTCGAGACACGCCATGCCGGTGATGAGGTTACTTCCGTTGATGGCGGCTAGACCGTCGCGGGCCTTGAGGCCAGGCACGGGGATGCCGGCCTTTTCCAGAGCTTC
>CAYOOS010000183.1:4061-8067 GCA_964405585.1 uncultured Acidobacteriaceae bacterium
AATGAAGCTGAATACGATAAAACATTTAATGTCTGCAATACCGTCGAGTGCAATTACGAAATCCACGCGGATGACGGCCTTTTCCAGAGCTTCGCGCGTGGCCATGCGTCCGCCCTGATAAAAAGCTTCACCTTCGCCCATCAGCGAGAGGGCGCATTGCGCCATGGGTGCCAGGTCGCCGCAAGCGCCGACACTTCCCTTCTCGCACACAACGGGCGTGACGCCAGCGTTGAGCATGGCAATGTAGGTGAGCGGAATCTCCGGGCGGCATCCGGAAAAGCCCTTGGCGTGAACGTTGATGCGGCTGAGCATGGCCGCGCGCACGTGCTCGATAGGAGCCGGTTCTCCGATGCCCGCGGCGTGGTTGTAGATGAGGTATTTCTGGAATTCCTTGACTTGCTCGTCGTTCAGCACCACTTCGGAGAACTCGCCGATGCCGGTGTTCACGCCGTACATGGTTTCGTGGGCCTGGATTTTTTTCTCGAGCATGGCGCGGCAGGTGTTGATGCGGCCGAGCGCCTCTGGGGTGAGTTCCACTTCTTCGCCGTGGCGCGCCACGCGCACTACGGCCTCAATGGCCAAGCTGCTGCCGTCAAGACGGATGGTCATCGTGAATCTCCTGGTGAAGCCGCAACGCTTTGGCGGATAGGGGAGGAAATCCCGCGCGGCCCATTCCTCCGTGGTAGCAAGGTGGCGCGTGCGTGGGAGCCAAACCAACGCGCAAACGGGCGAGCGATTGAACCCGGTATTTTGTGTGCGAACTTCTACCCACCACCATCATAGACGATTTTAGCGAGGTTGCCGCCAAGCTACCACGTTCGGGCGGGAGTTGGAGCTGATTCGGGTGGCTGGTGATTCTCTGTGATTCGCGGGGCGGCGCTGATTCGATTTGGTCACCGTCCAGGAGTTACCCTTTCACGCAATGCTGCATCTGGGTGTAACCCCGTGTCTTGTGACACGTCTTACCATCAGCTAGAGTCTGCTAGAAGAATGAGGCAGTGGAGCCCGACATTATTTCTGGCCAGGCACTCTGGGCGGAGTTCCGATGACAAGGCGTAGGGCACAGATCTGTGCGATTTTGCGGGGAGGACTGATTCTCGGCCGGGAGGCGCTGCGGTAATGGCCCCGATTCTTCTCTGGCTCATCATGGTGCTTTGCCTGCTCATCTCTGTGGCGAAGTACCTGATGGGAATCATTTTGAAGCTGGCATTCCCCGGCGCCAAGGTCAAGAAGGACTACAGCTATCAACCGACCGTCAGTGTGCTGATGCCCTGCTACAACGAAGGCAAGACGGTTTACGAAACCATTGAAAGCATCAGCAAGAGCAACTATCCCATCGAAAAGTTTGAAGTGATCGCCCAGGATGATTGCTCGGTGGACGATAGCTACCAGTGGATCCTGCGCGCGCAGCGCGATTTTACCAACATCCGCGTAAGGGCCGGACGCAATGAGGCGAATTGCGGCAAGGCACGCACGGTGTGCAATGCGCTGCAGCACTCCACCGCGGAGGTCATCATCTCCATCGATTCCGATTGTATTTTCCATCCCGACGCGATCCAGGAATTGACTGCCTGCTTTTCCGAGGCGCGCATCGGCTCGGTTGGCGGTCGAGTGGGAGTTCGGAACCCGAACGACAACGTCATTACCTCGATTCAGGCCATCGTTTACTACTCCGCGTTTCAGCTTTACAAGATTCCGGAAAATTGGACGCGCAGCGTCTGCTGCATCAGCGGATGTTTGTTTGCTATTCGGCGGGAGCTATTGCTGGAGATCGAGCCTGCCATCCGCGCCCGCCACTGGTTTGGCATTCCCGTAACTCAGGGCGAGGACCGGTTCCTGACCCATCAAACGCTGCTGCGGGGTTATGGCACTTACATTAATAATGACGCGCTTTGCTGGACGACCGTGCCCGACACTCTTTCGGTGCTCTTCAAGCAGCAACTGCGCTGGCGCCGCAGCATCGTGCGCGATTTTTTCTTTACGCTCAAAACCTTGCCGCAGCACGTGTGGAAACTTCACCCGAACACAGTGCTGACGCTGGTGCTGACACCACTTGGCGCGCTGGTGGGCTTTCTGGTTGTGGTCACCATGCTTACTTCAGACCCCCTGGCATGGGCTGGGCCTGTGCCGATGGTCACCGCTCTGGGAATTGGCGCAATTCTTACCTGGGTGATGAAAAAATATAGCGCGAGGGAGGCGCTTGCTCACCCTCTGGCTTTTGGCGCTTATGTCGGTTGGACGCTGGTTTCGAGTTTGTTTCTTACGCCCCTGGCGCTATGCACGATGGATTCCGCGGACTGGGGAACGCGAACAAAAACAGAACAGGAGGCGCCACTTGGCAACACCACCGGTTGATCCTCTTCCACTTCAAAAGAAAAAAGCTCCCACCAAGCAATCGCTGCACTACACGCTGGTGATTACGGTTTACCGCATCTTTGCCATCGTAGTGCTGTATCTCGTGCTTGCCGGCATTCTCACTTACGCCTTCGTCATGGGCTTTTATGCCGTGAACAGTTCGTGGGCTGCTCCCGTTATACTCTCGGCCGCGGACGAGAAAAGCCTGGACTTCCGGGCGCAGCTGGTGACCAGCCAGCAGACCATTGAAGATCTGAAGGTGGATTCGAAAAAACTGGACAGCGGCATCGCCGAGATGACCAAGCACCGCGCGGCACTGTTGGCGCTGGAACCGGAACTGCGCGCCGCGATCGCCCGCGAAGATAAGCACAATCGCGCCACCGGTGGCGAACTCGCGGCGCTTGACCAGCAGAAGCAGGCCGACAACCTGAAAACACAAAAAGTGCTGGCGCAACTCAAGGAGGTCGAGTCCAACATCAATAAGGATCTGGCTTCCGGGTTGATTACCCAGGGCGATGCGGCCACGCAACTGGCCGCAATCAACCAGACGCAGGGCGCATTAACAGACAGCAAGATTGCGGAAGTTTTGCTGACGGACAGCGTTTTAACCAAGACCACGAATGCCACCTCGACTCTGGATGTGCTGGAAAAACAAGCGGAGTTGCGGTCGGAAGCCGCACAACTA
The DNA here is from genome assembly GCA_964405585.1 of uncultured Acidobacteriaceae bacterium. Classification (GTDB taxonomy): domain Bacteria; phylum Acidobacteriota; class Terriglobia; order Acidiferrales; family UBA7541; genus Acidiferrum. Next base: position 7,102 of record CAYOOS010000183.1, read on the forward strand.
GATATCGCCATCAATGTTGCCCAAAAACAGCTTCAGGAAGAATCAAGGCAGATTGACCGTTTGCACCAGGGCATCGCAACCGCGAAACAGAGTCCGTATTATCTGAATGCACTGGGCGGCCAAACGCTCTATTTCGCGTTCGTGCCTTATGACAATCAAGCCAGCGCCGCAACCGGGCAGCCGGTTTATGACTGCTACCTGAATATGATTGCCTGCCGCAAGGTCGGCACGGTGAAGCAGATATTCACCGGCGAAGAGACAGCCATCCATCCAATTTTCAAGACCACGATTCGTGGTTTCCTGATGCAGATGAATCTGGACCGCCCCGATTCCGCGAAATCCAAAACCGTATTCCTCGGACGCAAGCCGCTGTTGTTCTAAGGAGAACCCGAATGTTCCTGAATCACTGGAAGTTTGTGATGGCTGCAGCCCTGTTCATTCCATCCGTTGCGCACGCGCAGGACCAGAAGGATCAGCAGGCCTACTGCGTCTACGTAATGGAGCAGGCGCAAGCACAGCGAGACTTTCTGCGCACGCCGACTGCCGCGGCCGGCTTCACTCAGCCGGAGACGGGCCTGCCGATGCAAATTGTGGGCGCCGCATCGCTCGGGCTGTCGGACTTTAAGAAGGCAGGCTTGACGATGGAGGCCGCGCGCAAAAACTGTGAACTTTACAGAGCGACGCTGGAAGCTCAGCAGGACGTCCAGTATGCGTTCACCAACCTGGAGAAAAATGCTTTACAGAACAGGCTCGGCTTGATTGAACACGCCACCCAATCGCTGGATGCGCTGATGGAAAAGACTTCAAAGATGGTGGACTCACAGAATGCCACTCGCGTGATGCTCTTCTCATTGCAAACCACCAAAATCAAGATGGACGCTGACCGGGCGGACACGCAATCGAAGATCGCGGCTATTTATGTTCCCGCGCTCAGTGATAAACCATTGAAAGATCTTGTGGCACAAA
>CAYOOS010000184.1:0-8064 GCA_964405585.1 uncultured Acidobacteriaceae bacterium
CCTGCGACCTCCTGCTTGTAAGGCAGGCGCTCTAACCAACTGAGCTAACCGCCCTTTCTGCTCACATGAATTTATACTACAGGAACCTCTTCACTCGGTCAAACTCTTCGCGCTCCCTTCTTTTTTCTTTCCTGTTTTCTTGCGATTTTCCTTCGCAACCAGTAAACTCGTAGTTTCATAAAATACTCGAAGGACGCCCCTTAGATGCTCTTGAACCGCGATTATGTCGGCCACATGGCCTCCGAAGTCATCAAGAAACTCATCGCTGACAACCTCGTCGAAATCAAAGAGAAAGAAGTCGAACCCGTCATCGTCCGCGTCCGCGCCCGCATGATGGACGAGATCACCGTCGAGGACCGTGTGAACGAGCAGGTGCGCAACATCCTCATCCAGTATCAGGACGAGATGCGCCGCACCGGCGTCTCGTATCAGGAGATGTTCAAGAAAGTGAAAGGCCAGCTCGCTCGTGATCAGAAACTGATTTTGCGTTGATTCAACGCCGCGCTTCAATGCGCCGCTAGGGAAGGGAACTGAGGCACTCCAACACGATGAGATTGAGCCGCGAAAAAATCGTCCGTATCTCCCACCAGGTCACTGATCTTCTCGTGCAAAGCAACGAAGTCGAGTTCATCGAGGACCGCGACACCATTCGTCAGCACATTGTCCAGACCATCAGCGAAGTCCTTCGCGAGGAAGAAAAGGTCGAAGTCGAAGTTCGCAAACGTATCACTTCCCAAAAGAAGGAAATCCTTGAAGGTAGCGAGGAGTGGGACGTTCTCTTCCGCAAATACTATTCCGAGGAACTCCGCCGCATGGGTGTCTCTGCCGCCCCCGAAGAGCACCAAAAGGCCGGCCACCGCTAACCGTGGAGTGCGGCGCCTTGGCGCCGCTTTTACCACTGCTCCCGGGGAATAGACTGTCCTGCTCCATCCCTTAAATTTTTGCAAACAAAAAAAGAGGGCAGCGTTTGCTGCCCTCTGAATACTTAAAACTTAAGACTTAAGACTTAATACTTACAACTTCTCTCACTGATCATCCGGTCTCCGCTTCAACGTCGGCCGGTCGTCATCCCCTGAGTTCGGGTCTTGACCCTGCCCCTGTCCGGTCTTATCCGATTGTTCCGTCTTGGTCCGCAAGGTCGGTTTCCCCGGTCCATTATCCTGTACCTTCCGCGAGAACATAATGTTCCGCAGACGCGCCTTCACGGAATCAAATTCCGACGTCGTCACGATGTAGTCGTCGCGTTCCGGCAAAATCCGCGCAATCTCTTTCTGCGCTGCTTCAATCCGGTCCGGCGTCGGCGGGTGCGTCGAAAAAACCTTCGGTATCGACCCCGGCCTTCTCTTTTCGTCCGCCTGAATCCGCTCAAAGAACGTCACATACGCGTTCGGGTCGTACCCCGCCTTGTACATGTACTGGATCCCCAGGAAATCGGCCTGCCGCTCATCGTCACGCGAAAACTTCAGGAACGTCAACGGAATAGCCAGATTCATGCCCTGGTATATGCCGTACCCAGCCCATCCGTAAGGTACAAAAATCATCGCCGCCATCGCGCCGATTTGCATGATATCCGCTTTGGTGGCATTCTTCGTGCCGTGCCGCGCAATCACGTGAGACATTTCATGCGCCATCACGCCTGCCAGCTCTGCTTCTTCCTCCGAGCGCAAAATCAGCCCGCTGTTCACATAGAAAAAGCCGCCCGGCAGCGCAAACGCATTCACCACGTCAGAGTCAATCACCTTGATCGTGAAAGGTACCCGCGCATCCGAATTCCGCACCAGGTTCTGCCCCACGCGGTTCACATATTCCGTCACCACGGGATCGTCAATCAGCTTTGAAGAGCGCTCCACTTCCTGCGCCAGTTGCTTTCCCAGGGCAATTTCTTTTTCCAGCGAATAAAAATTCACGCCCTTACCCGGGTTCCGGTTCCCGATAGCGTCAACGTCTTCGTTCGCATTCTTTGGATGAACCGTCTGCTGCTGCGGCACGGGAGCGTCCGCACCCGGCTGCCCGGCAGGAGGTGTAGCGGCGGGAGCAGCTTTCGGGTCTGGTGGAGGAGGTGGCGGCGGCGCGTCCTGCCCGATCGGAATCGGCCCTGTCTGGCTTGGCTGGCCCGTTTGCCCCGTCTGAGGCGCTGCATTCGGGTCTTGGTTAGCCGGCTGCTGCCCCTGCTGCTGCGCCGTCTGGCCAGATTGCCCGGAGGCGCTCTGTTGGCCCTGCTGTGTCGTCGAAGATCCTTGTGACTGGCTCTGAGCACTCGTGCCCGCAGGCCATGCCATCAAGCATGCCGCTAGCACTAGACCGACCGCATATTGTATTGCCTTCCGCATGGGTCGAGCCTCCCTCAAACACTTTCCACGCAAGTATACACCCTTGAATGTACTACACCCTCGTTCAGTGTGATGTGCCTCACGCTAATATGGTTTCCTCAACCGTCCCCGCCAAGGGGCGCCCCCCCCCACTCGTACTGTGGACTATCCCCCACATAGGCAGTTGACACTTCTGGTCAGCCTATCTACATTCAAAGCATCACTATGACCGCGCGCAAGATACAGATTGGCCAGCTTTGGAAAAAAGAGGACACCGGCGAAACCTACCTCGTCACCCGCGTCTATAACGAAGCCCTCAGCACCATCGTCGTTCTTCGCAAATCCGGTGCCGAAAACCAGCAGCAGCTCCGCGTCAAGGTCGAACGCACCGCCGCCGGCCAAGGCATCCCTGGCTTCTCCCCAGCCATGGAAGACGACTCCGTCTAACCCCTGTTTTCTTCTCTGTGAACTCTGTGCTCTCTGTAACCTCTGTGTCACCGTCCCTCTTTCCTGCCTGTCTCTTTCCTCCAGGATCAAAAGTCCCCAATACCCTCTCAACCTTTCGATGCGCATTCCTATCTTTCTTTACTTAAAACTGAAAACTTATAACTTAGAACTTCCTTCAAATCGACCTCACCCCCAACCCCACCACATCCTCCACCACCATCATCTCCTTCTGCAAAAACGGCTCCCCGTACCGCACCCCGATCATCTGCCCATACTGCCGCGCGAGCAGGTCCATCTTCGGATCCAACTCATCAATCGCCAGGTATACCCGCTGCTTCCTCTCGCTTTTCGCCGGACGGAACTGCGACCCATACGCCAATATCGCCCTCCGCCTCGCCTCGTATTGCTTCGTCACATCCACCACAAATGTCGGCGCCATCCCCTCAAACGATGTCGCATACAAAATCTTGAATGGCCGGTGCGGCTCACCATCCAGAGGCAACTGCTTCAGCCCTGCCAAAAAGCATCCTTCATAACCCAACGCCGACGCATGGTAATGATCGGGATGCCGCGCCTCCCAATACGGCAGTATCACCGTCCGCGGACGCAACTCCCGAATCACCTTCGCCAGTCGCAACTTGTTCTGCCGGGTAGCCTGCACGTCCGAATCCGCCACCCCCAGCGTCCCCCGCCACGCCACTTTCAGAATCTTCGCCGCACGCGCCGCTTCCTTCGCACGAGTTTCCGGCGTCCCCCGCGTCCCCATCTCTCCCGCCGTCAAATCCAGTATCCCCGTCGTATATCCCCGCTGCGCCATCTTCAGCAGCGTCCCGCCGCACGTCAGTTCCACATCATCCGGATGCGCCGCTATCGCCAACAAATCCAATTTCATCGCTCGCCTCGCAACTTCGGCGTGGATTGTAACACCATCACTCCACCCTGTCCGAAAGACCAGTTCTGTGTAGTAAACCGCACGTTACGGAAGTACTCCCTAATTGTGTCTTTCGATTCATAGTAGCCATAACGGGTCCAAGTTATCGTGATGAACACTACGGAGCATTACTGAGGCGCACTGCACACGCTCGCAATCTCTCTTCCGCGGCTCAGAAATTTTACCAGGCACATTTTTGTGAAACTGGTGGTTTTTGAGCATGGCTCCAACACTGACCAAGCAACTCCAGGACTTCTCTGGCCTACGCGCCCTCTCCCGCGCGCAGGCCACCCCGACCCCTGCTCCTTCCGGCTCCATTCGTGTTTCCGAGTTGCTCTCCGCCCTTTCCTACGCCTTGGACCTGACCGAAGGCCGCGAAATGGGCCATTCCGTCCGCAGTTGCATCATCGGCATGCGCATCGCACAGGAAATCGGTCTAAGCGCGGAAGACCAGGCTGATCTTTACTACACTCTGCTTTTGAAAGACGCCGGCTGCAGCAGCAACTCTTCCCGCCTCCATCACATTCTCAATGCCGACGACCTCCGCGCCAAAGGCGACCTGAAAACCGTGGACTGGACCAAGGTTGGCTGGGAGAGTCTCCACTACGCCCTCACTCACGTCGCCACTTCCACGCCCTATCCCGAACGCATTTGGAAGATGATTCAGGTTGCCGCCACCCAGCAGCGCGACTCCTGTGAACTCGTAAAGATTCGTTGCGAGCGCGGCTCCCAGATCGCCCGCAAACTCGGTTTTTCCGAACGTGTTGCAACGGGCATTCACAGCCTCGACGAGCACTGGAACGGGGGCGGCTATCCCAACGGTTTACGCCGCGGCGAAATTCCCGTCTTCTCCAACATCGCCAACCTGGCCCAGACCATCGAAGTTTTCTTTCGCGCGCGCGGCAAAAAAGACGCCATTGACGCGGTCCGCCGCCGTAGCGATCGCTGGTTCAGCCCCGGCCTCGTCAAAGCCTCCATCTCCCTCTGCAGCAGCGGCAAGCTCTGGGAAGGTCTCGAAAAGCAAGATCTCAACGCCGAAGTCCTCGCCATGGAACCCGCCGATCGACGCCTCACGGCGGACGACAAAACCATCGATGACATTTGCGTCGCCTTCGCCGAAATCATTGACGCCAAAACTCCCTTCACCTATCAGCATTCCAACGGTGTCGCTGATGCCGCCGTGGACATCGGCAATCGCCTCGGCTTCCGCGAACAGGATCTCAAGCGCCTGCGCCATGCCGGTCTTCTCCACGACATCGGCAAGCTCGGCGTCTCCAATGCCATTCTCGAAAAGCCCGGCAAGCTCACTCCCGAGGAAGTGGATGCTGTCCGCCGCCACCCCTTCTACTCCTACGAGATTCTTCGCCGCGTTCCAGCGTTCGCCGATTTCAGCTACGATGCCGCCGCTCACCACGAACGCCTCGACGGCAAGGGCTACTGGCGTGGTCTTACTTCCGACCAACTCACCCTCCCCGCCCGCATCATGGCCGTGGCCGACGTCTTCGACGCCCTGCGGGCCAAGCGCCCCTATCGCGACGCCCTTCCACTTGAAAAAGTTTTTTCCATCATGCGTGAAGATGTTCCCCACGCGCTCGATGCAAGCTGTCTCGAAGCTTTGATGGAATCGAATCTGGACACAAAAAGTTTGCCGCAGCCCCCACCCGCGGCGGCACTTCACTAACACTCCTGAGGAGGATTACAAAATGAAGTTTCGCTCCCAATCTCTCTATCTGATGTGTGCGCTGTTTCTGATATCCGGCGTCGCCCGCGCTCAGGATTTCTATATGAACACCTCAAGCGCGCGTTCCCTCGGTCTCGGCGGCGTCTACGTCGCCTCTTCCGACGATGCCCTGGACGCGCTTGCCACCAATCCCGCCGGCCTCGCCTTTTTGCAGGGCCGCAATCTGAATCTCGCCGCCGACTCCGTCTTCGCTCGCGGTTCCTTCACCGATTCCGTGAACTCCAACGCGCCGCTTCTCACTTCGCCTGGAGTCATTCCGTACGGCGCATTCGGCATGCCCATCGATCATTCTCGCTTCAGCTTTGCTGTTGGTGCCACGCCCGAATTGCTATCCACAGCGGATTGGAGATACGTCGACGCCCCCGGCACCGCCGGAGCCACCTACGGCTTGCAACAACAAAAATCTGCCATCAACGCCGTACGTTTCGCCGCCGGGCTCAGCTATTCCTTTAGCTCCAGGTTTTCTCTTGGCGCAACCGTCGGCGCCGTTTACAATACCAACACCCTTCAGGCGCCTTACATCTTCCAATCTCAACCTCAACTCGCTGGCCTCAAAACTCTGCTCGATCTCCACACCAACGGTGTCGGCTGGAACGCCAGTGTCGGCGCTCTCGCCCATCCCACTCGCAAACTCGAACTCGGCCTCGCCTGGCAATCTCGCACCGTCATCAATTCCACGGGCAATGCCTCAGGTAATGCCTACGCTCAATTTGCCGCTCTGGGTGTGAACGCTCCCTCCACCTTCACTTACAACGCTGCCGTCCAAAACGTTTTGCCCCAATCTCTGCTCGCCAGCGCCGCCTGGCAGGCTAATTCTCACTGGCTCCTCGCCTTCCAGGCCAATTGGATTGATTGGAAGGAAGCCTTCGTTGTCCTGCCTGTCAGCCTCACGAGCGGCACCAACGCCACCATCAATTCCATCGTTGGCTCCAATGCCATGCAGGATGGCGTCCCTCTGCACTGGAAAGATCAGTACGCCTTTCACGCTGGCGTCGAACGCAGCTTGACGGAGCACACCACCCTTCGCGCCGGTTTCGCTCACGCCAACAGCCCTGTCCCCAGCTCCACTCTCACTCCCTTAACCGCCGCCATCCTTTCCGACGAAATTTCTACCGGCCTCACCTACCGCCACGGCAAGTCGCGCTACGAAGCCGCCTATGCCTTCCGCCCCACCTCCGCCCAATCCGTCGGCCAGAGCTCACTCCTCGCCGGCGAATACGACAACAGCACCGTGCACGTCGGCACGCAATCCGTAATCCTCGGCTATTCCCTCCAGTTCTAGCCCAACTCAGTCTATGCCGCTCGGCGCTCACCCGCCGAGCGGCATTTTCCACGCCTGCTGTGCTACCTTCGTGGCATGTCTGACGAACAGAAACTCTCCGGCCGCGTCGCCCTGGTCACCGGCGCCGCCAAACGTATTGGCCGCGTCGTCGCCCTGCGTCTCGCCGCAGAAGGCGCCGACGTCGTAATCCACTACGGCCATTCCGAATCCCAAGCCCTCGACACCGTTCGCGAAATTGAAAAACTCGGCCGCCAATCCATCGCCATCTCCGCCAATCTAACCAGCGTCGCCGAAATCCAAAGTCTGGTCTCTCAAACCGTCGATCACTTCCACCGCCTCGACATCCTCGTCAACAACGCTGCCAATTTCCTGCAAACCAAATTCGGTTCCACCACCGAACAGACCTGGGACGCCTCTCTCGACACCAACCTCAAAGCCCCGTTCTTCGCCGCACAAGCCGCCGCTCCTCATCTCGCCAAATCCGGGAAGGGAACCATCGTCAATTTCGCCGATATTGGCGGCATCCTGGGTTGGCAAGAATTTCTTCCTCACTCCGTTTCCAAATCTGGCGTAATCATGATGACCCGCATCCTCGCCAAGGAACTCGCTCCCGCCGTCCGCGTCAATGCCATCGCTCCCGGCACCATCACCATGCCCGGCGATCCCCCCGAGTGGCAAACAGACTTCATCCGCCGCGCCCCTCTCCAGCGCACCGGCCGCCCCGAAGAAATCGCCGACGCCGTCCTCTTCCTGATCACCGCCGAATTCCTCACCGGCCAAACCCTAATCCTGGACGGCGGCCGCACCCTCTTCTCCGACCTCCGCACCTGACTTCTGTTCTGGGTTCTCTTCCCTTCGCTCTTCTCTGTGACCTCTGTGTTCCTATCTCTGTGACCTCTGTGTTCCTATCTCTGTGAACTCTGTGTTACCGTCCCTCTTTCTTATCCAAATCCCCGCATCATCCCATCACGAATTTTTCTTACCCCCCGGATGCACCCACGCCTCTCTAGGTGTATTCTTATTGATTGTGCGTTTCTCCCCCGCGCACGCGCCGGTCCACCGGCGGGAAGGAAACAGGCCATCGCTCCCATGGATCAGGAAACTTACGTACCTCGCCATATCGAGGACGTCGAAATCCAGGAATGGCTGGAGTCCCTCGACTCCGTTCTGCTCTCCAGCGGCGCCGAAGTGGCCCGCGAAATCATGGAGCGGCTCCGCGCTCACGCTACCATCAGTGGCATCGATCTTCCTTTCTCCGCCAACACTCCATACGCCAATACGATCCCCGCGCGCCTCGAACCACTCTTCCCCGGCGATCAACAGCTCGAGCGACGCATCAAGTCCCTCATCCGCT
>CAYOOS010000185.1:0-8007 GCA_964405585.1 uncultured Acidobacteriaceae bacterium
GTGGTCTACCCGCTTTGCTGCTCAGATGTTCCTTCTGGCGGCGCTCCTTACTCTCTCTTATGGTCTCTCGGGCTGCGGCAAGCTGCAGGCTCGCGATGACCTCAATAAAGGTGTCGCCGAATTCAAGAACGGCCAGTACGACAAAGCCGTCGAATACTTCAAGACTGCCAAGGATCTCGATCCAAAGCTCTTGAATGCGCGCCTCTATCTTGCTACCGCCTATGCCAGCCAGTACATTCCGGGCGCTCCCTCGGAAGAAAACATGCGCCACGGCAACGAAGCCATCCAGGAATATACCAACGTGTTGGATATTGACCCCGATAACCTGAGTGCCATCGACGGTCTCGCTTCGATTCAGTATCAGATGGCCGGGCAGCCATTTGATCCCAAGAAATTTGAAGCCTCCAAGAACTTCCACGAGAAACACATTTCCTTGAAGCCGCAGGACCCGCAGCCCTACTATTCCGTCGGCGTCATCGATTGGGCTCTCGCCTATCGCGGCAACACCGAAATGCGCGCCGATTATAATCGCGAGCACATCAAGAAGCAGATCAAGGACACCGACCCGCGTCCTCCGGATGATCGCAAGGCCTACGCGGATAAATACGACGTACTCGTCGAGGACGGCATCAAGGCTCTCGAAACCGCCATTCAGCTCAAGCCCGATTACGACGATGCCATGACCTATCTAAACCTCCTCTATCGCCGCAAGGCCGATATCGTTGAGTCCTCCCAGGAGCGCGACGCTCTTACCCAGAAGGCAGACGACTTGCTCGACCGCGTCAAGGAAGTCAAACAGAAGCGCGAGGAAGAGGCCGAGAAGAAGTCTCCTTCCTGAGCCATTCCGGCACCGCAGTTTTCTTCAAGAGGGCGGCTCATCGGCCGCCCTTTTCCTTTTTGCCCGCTCTTCCCCTCCCGCTCTTTTTTCCCGCTCCCTCTCGGCGTACACTTGACTATGGGCTCCCGCTCCAATCTCCCTCTGAACTTCAACCGTGACCGCACGGAACGCCAGCTCAATGGCCGTCTCGAGGAGCTGCTCGAGAAGCTCCGTCTCAATCGCCCCTCCGATGATCCCTGGCTGGTGCGCCGCGCCTACGATGTCGCCGCAGAGCGCCACCGCGACCAGTTCCGCAACTCCGGTGAACCCTATCTCTCACACCTCCTGGAAGTCGCCCACATCCTCGCCGATATGCGCCTGGATGCCACCACGCTGGCTGCCGCGCTCCTTCACGACGTCATCGAGGATACGGAGTTCCCCCTCTCGCGCCTTCAAGAGCGTTTCGGAGACGAAGTCGCCCTCCTCGTCGAAGGCGTCACCAAAATCAGCCGCCTGAACATGATGGCGCCCGAAGCACGCCAGGCGGAAAACGTGCGCAAGATGCTCCTCGCCATGGTGCACGACGTCCGCGTTGTTGTCGTCAAGCTCGCCGACCGCCTGCACAACATGCGCACGCTCGAATTCCTCGAACCCGCCAAACAACTCCGCATCGCTCGCGAGACCATGGATATCTACTCGCCCATTGCTCACCGCCTCGGCATGTCCGTCATCAAGGGCGAACTCGAGGACCTTTCCTTCCGCCATTTGGAGCCGGATGCCTACTTCGCCCTGCAGAAAGAGGTGAGCGAGAAAGACCCGAGCTACCGTCAGTTTCTCGATGAAGTCCAGAACACCATTCGCACCAAGCTCGTGGAAAACAGTATTCCCGCCGAACTGGAAGCCCGCATCAAGGGCTTGCATTCGCTGCACCGCAAAATCGTTCGCCAGGAGCGCGGCCTGGATCAGATCTACGATCTTCTGGCCGTTCGCGTCATTACCGATTCCGAGCGCAATTGCTACGCCGCCCTCGGCGTTGTCCATCACATCTGGCGCCCCGTCCCCGGCCGCTTCAAGGACTACATCGCCATGCCGCGCCCGAATCTTTACCAGTCCCTGCACACCACGGTGATTCATGGCGGCCAGGCCTTTGAAATCCAGATTCGCACGCAGGAAATGCACCGCATTGCGGAACAGGGCGTGGCGGCTCACTGGAAGTACAAGGATGGCCGGCCCGTTTCCACCGGCGGCGGGCAAGTGGCCAGTGATGACGATCAGCGCATCGCCTGGATGCGCCAACTCATCGAGTGGTCCCAGGAATTGCAGGAGCCGGGCGAGTTCCTTTCCACGTTAAAGGTGGATCTGGCCCCGGTCGAAGTCTACGCCTTCACGCCGAAAGGTCGCGTTCTGGAATTGCCGCGTGGCGCCACGCCCGTGGATTTTGCCTATTCCGTGCACACGGAAGTGGGCCACCAGTGCGTGGGCGCGAAGGTGAATGGCCAGATGGTATCGCTGCGCCACGAAGTCGTCAGCGGCGATGTGGTCGAGATTCTCACCCAAAAGGGACACAAGCCCAGCCGCGACTGGCTGAGCTTCGTGAAGTCTTCGCACGCCAAAAGCAAAATCCGCCACTTCATCAATACGCAGGAGCGCGAAGAAGCCACCGAGATGGGCAAGCGCCTCCTGGAAAATGAATCGCGCAATTTTCCAAAGGGCTTGAAGAAAATCCCCAACGAGGACCTCCAGAAACTCGCTGCGGAATACGGTCTCTCCAAGCCGGAAGACCTGTTCGCCGCCGTGGGATTCGGCAAATTCTCCGCTCGCCAGGTTCTCGCCCGGTATTTCGGAGAGCCTTCCAAGGATACGGAGAAGTCCCCGGAAGATGCCAAGCCGACGCTGGTCAAAACCGTCAAGCGCATGCTCGGCTTTGGTCAAGCTCCTTTGATTGTGAAGGGCCACGATGATCTGCTCGTCTTTCGCGCGAAGTGCTGCAATGCCATTCCCGGCGACGAAATCATCGGGTATGTCACCCGCGGCCGCGGCGTCGCGGTGCACACGCGCACATGTCCCAACGTCCAAAACTTGTTGTACCAGACGGAGCGCCGCATTGCCGTTGAGTGGGGCACCGGCGGCGTGGCCACGTTCCCCGTCGAACTCTTGATCCGCTCCAAGGATCGCCCCGGCCTGCTTGCAGAAATCACCGCTGTCATCAGCGATGCCGGCTCCAATATCCGTTCCCTCGATAGCCGCCCTGACCGCCAGAATGCCCGCATCGAAGCCAGTTTGGAAATCGCCGATAAGCGCCAGCTTGAAACCATTCTCTCCAGCATTCGGCGCATCAATGGCGTCTTCGGTGTCGAGCGCACCTTCCAAATTTAGGAAAGGCTGACCGCCTGCCCGGTATCCACGAAGGCACACTCCACCCGCGCCGCCGTTTTCCCGCTTAAAATGGAGTTATGCGGCAATGCTTCCTGCTTCTCGGTGTGTGTGTGCTGGCTCTGGCTGGATGCGAGTCAAAGCCAAAGACCAACTACGCGCAGCTCGACCAGGCGGGGATGTTTTCCTCCAGCGTGGACCAGCTCAAGCAGTTGAATGTCACGGATCTGGAGATTACCCAACTCTCGAAGCTCAAGCGAGTCAATGCCAGTGATGACTTGTGCATCGCGTTGCTCAAAGCCGCTCGCGATCATCATCACGAATTCTCCAACGCCGATTCCGCCATTCAATTGTCGCAAGCTGGCTATTCGGATGAACAGATCCTGGAAATGGCTCGCTCTGATCAGATCGATATCCTTAGCGGCGAAGCCATTACTCTCAAACTCATCGGCCTCTCCAATCCCACGGTCCAGGCGATCATCCATCGCCGCATCGAGGGCCAGCCCACGCTGAGCAGCGAGCAGATCGGCCGCTTGAAGAATACCAGCATGTCGGAAAAGCAGATTCTCGACGTGGTGAACCAAGGCCTATCAAATGAAGCAGCGGAAAAACTCATCGCCACACGAGAAGCCAACCGCAACCACTCCAACACCGGCTTCGTGCGCAATCGCGGCCGCAAGCCCCGCTGATTTTCCTTCGCGCCTCTCCTTTTGCTATTCTTTGTTTTCCGTATCGAAAGGAGAACTCACCATGAAAGATGTAGTTCTGACCAACCGCGGTCCAAAGCCCATTGGACCCTATTCCCAGGGGATCAAAGCCAACGGCTTCCTGTTTCTTTCCGGGCAGGTTGCACTGGACCCGGCAACGGGAGAATTTTCCGGCGTCACGATCCAGCAGCAGACGGAACGCGTGCTGGAAAATTTGAAAGCCATTCTAGAAGCCAGCGGCGTGTCGCTCGGCCATGTCGTGAAAACAACGGTCTTCCTGAAGAACATGGGCGACTTTGCCGCCATGAACGAAATCTACGCGCGTTTTTTCACGGTCGCTCCGCCGGCACGTTCCACCATCGAGGTTGCACGCCTGCCCAAGGATGCGCTGGTTGAAATCGAACTTATCGCGGCTTTGTAGAAAAGATCTGTCACCGCTTTCAAACAACAAAAAGGCCACTGCCTTCACCCGGCAGTGGCCTGCTTTTTGGAATCTATTCGTTTGGAATTACGGCCGGGCTGGACTTTCCAGCGCTTCCGATACGGCCAGATAAGTCACGATGCCCGTTACCGCCGCCGTCACGATTAGGAAGCGGCTGCGGCCCGCCCTCAGTGGTGCTCCTCCGCGCCCGCCTGGACCATTCCCCGGTGCGCCAGCTCCCGCTGGTCCTTGACCCATCTCTGCGGGTTGGTCCAACATCACGCGGTACGACGTTCCTTCAGGAATGACCTGCGTATCCGCGTCCACCGAAACTACCAGCGCGCCTCGCGTGGCTCGCACCAGCAATTCTTTCGGCCCTATGTAGGACACTTGGCCAATTGTCGGTCCATCGCCCTGAGGCCGTATGGCCGCTGACGACGCAAATAACGTGAAAGCTTTGGCATTCCCGGTGGAGAACGTAGCCGCGCCCCTCATAAGATTTGCGCTCGGCGCGCCCTCGGAGTTATTCACCACCGCATTGCTGGAACTCAGAAGCAGCAACCGCGCCGCACCTGCGCGAACCTGCACGCTGCCTTGCAATTCCGTTGTCAGGCTGTCCCCACCATAGACTGTGGTCCCAACCTCTGCCTTAGCTGCGCCGACGTTTGCGCGGTCTGCGGCAATTACGGTCCCCAGCGCTGCAGTGGGCGCTCCCAATGCCGGGAAAGAAATCAAGCTGAAAGAAAGGGCGGAAGCGAATACAGCACGACCCAAGAGCATTTGTGTCTCCTTACCCAACTGCGAAAGTCTACTTTGCTCACGCCTTGACGTCAATCAGTACATACCTGTGAAAGGGGGTAAATTGGATATTACGTTAGCTTCTCAAACCCTGCCGGTCCGCCATCCTTATGCCAGCTCTGCTAATAGACCTTGGGAATCAGCCGCGACGTGCGCGCGCAGTACGCATCGTACTCGCCGCCAAACTGTTCGCGCAGCAATTTTTCTTCCGAGCGAATTCGCGCGATCACAGGCGGGATAAGCAGTATCGTCAGCACCACCCCAACTCCCGAGCGAAAAGCGAAGCTCCATCCCAGTGAACCGGCCAGCAGCCCCAGATAGCTGGGATTGCGGATAACGCTATACACATTGTCGGTGACCAACGTATGCCCCGGCTGGATCGCTACGTACCCGCTGAACCGGTCGCCCAGCACGAACACTGGCCAAAGCCGCAGCGTGCCGCCAACCGCGGCGAGCACCACACCAACCCAGCGGATTGTATCGCCATCGATAACCCAGATCTCCTTCCGATCCGTGTACGCCGCAAGGAACCCGTTCAGCAGCCCGATTGCCGAAAGGGCGGTGATGACCCAACGGTTGCTGCGATCCTCTTTCACTCCCGGACTCAGGTTTCCGCCAGCGAAGAACGCGGCGCACGCTTGCACAAAGAACACCACTGTGAGCGCAATAAGCGCCGGATGCGCAAAGAAAGCGCCAAAGCCGCCCCAGCCGAGCACGGCCAGGCCAAGATAGACGGCGCTCCCCACGAAAACGAATAGCACTCTCGCAGCTAATCCCATTGCCGGCTTTTTTGCTTCGTCCATTTTCTTCCCACCACTATGCTACCGCCTATCGCTGAAGGCGAGGTTTTTCGCGTGACATGAGCGATGCATGAATCCTGCATGCAGCCATACCACACCGGCAACCCGCCGTTCCCCCATCCTGCGTGGTTTCTTCATGCGCGTGATGGCACAACTTCTCATTCGCTGTTAGAATGCCATCACGGTATGGCCGACTGGAAGCAAATCACCGCACGCATCCGAAGGGCACGAACCGGCAAGGATCCTGCCGGACAGCTCTCCGCGCTTTTTCAGAAAACCCGCGACGCCATGGTCGCCTTTGAGCTCGCGCGCTATTTCGAATCCATTGGCAACACCCAGGATGCCGGCAAGTGGTACGTGACGGCTGCCGAGCGTTTCCGCCGCGCCGATTGGAAAACCAAGGCGCAAGAAAGCGCCACTCGTCTGGGCGCCACCGAGGCTGCGGAAATTCCCGCGTCCGCCTCTCCGTCCGAAGCTGTTTCCAGCGAACCCCCTGCGATTTCGGAAGCGCCAGAGCCCCACGTCGAAGAAACTCCTGCTTCCGTCGCTGAACCTGCCACGGAACTCACCGCCTCCAAGGAGGCTGGCGCTGCTGCTCCCGCTTCTGCTGCGGCGAAACGTCACAGGCGCGGCCGTCGCGGCGGGCGTGATCATCGCCGTACCGCGAAACGTCCTGAGCCTGCCGTCTCTGCGCCCCGGGAGTCGGCTCCCGCTCCTTCACCACCCCGTGTGGTTATTGAAGAAGCTCCTTCGCGTCCCGTGGAATCTCTCGAGCTCCCCACGGAATCACCCGTTCTTCCTAGCTTGCGCGGACGATCCGGAGACCCCGGCCTGGCCTCGCGCCTCACTCAATTGGAGATGAACTTTCGGCGACTGCTGGCTTGCCCGCCCACGAAGCTGGACGCCGCGGATAAATCTCCCGCCGGTCCCGGCGTGTGGGTGCTCACGGATTCCGATCTCTCCACCTACTACTATGTCGAAGCATGCCAGACTCTGCGCGTTGCCATCCCCAACCTCATGCGTAGCAGCGCCGCTCGCCGTGGCGAGTCCATCCGCCCGCAACTCGCCGATCACCTGGGTATCCCTGAATCCCGCGTCGCGAAGTACCTCTCGGACCACTGCGTCGTCCGCTGGCTGCAAATGGACGATGACGCCTCGCACTTCGCCCATTTCCTGATCGCCGTTCTGCACCCTGCTCTCAACGAGTAGCGCGCTAGATTTCACCTCGCTCCCTCAAATCTCTTGGTACTTTCGTACTAAAAGTTACCCCCACCCAGCGCCACTAAACGCGCCATTTGCTGGTCTCCGGCGCCGTTTAACCCCTATTTTTGACCATTCACCGCATCCTGCTGGCTTCTACCCCCTACCCCATACAAACTATAGGAGTAGCAAGACTTAGGGACGCACCTCGGTGCATGGTAATCTGAAAGAGCCTTTGGGGGGCCGTTTCAGACTGGCTCGTTCTGGCGTTCAATTTTGAATTTCGCTGTGTTTTTCGAAAGTGAGGCTATAGCTGCATGCCGAATTCTCTCAGCACTCAATTCTTCCGGTCCTTGGACTGGGTTGTTTGCAAGACGGCGGGTATCACCTTCGATACCGTTCAATATTTCAACAAACGCAATCCCAATCCTTCCGTCACTCCGCAATGGTCCGACAAACCTCTCTTGAAATCCTGGGAAAAGACCAAGCCAACGCTCGGCTTTCCTCGCCAGACCGACTCGCTTTGCCCGGCCTGTGTCAAGGAAGCGCGCGAGGCCATCATCAGCGGCGCGAAAGATTGGCGCGACCTTATGAACGAAAAGGTCGGCGAGATCAAGGCGCAGATCATCGAACGCGATGGTCAGGTCTGGATGATTAAGGACTGTCCCCAGCATGGCCACTATGAAGACCTGATGGCCATTGACTCCAGCTTCCTCAAATGGATTGAATCGCAATTCCCCGGGCGCGATATCCCCGCGCACAACGATGAAGGCCTCCACAAACACGGCTCTTCGAACGTGCGCTATGGCCGCGGCTCTGTCCTCACCGTGGACCTCACCAACCGCTGCAACATGATGTGCGATCCCTGCTTCATGGATGCCAATCAGGTTG
>CAYOOS010000186.1:0-7997 GCA_964405585.1 uncultured Acidobacteriaceae bacterium
CAGCGGATCGCCGGGCTGTGATAGCGATTGCCCGCGCCCCAGCAGCGCGTTGACCAGAGTTCCGTGAGAGTTCCCTGCCCCGGCGTGTACCGTCATGCCTGCCGGCTTGTTGATCGCGATGACGTCTTCATCTTCGTACAGCGTATCTAAGGGAATGGATTCGGCTTCCGCGCGCAACGCCGGGCGCGGCTCGGGAACAATTTCGATAGCGTCGCTTGCGTGGACCTTGTGCGCATCTTTGACGCTCTTCCCGTTCAGCAGCACCAGTCCGCCCGCGATCAGTTCCTGCACGCGAGTGCGCGATAGTTGCGGGCAGCGGTTTGCCACCACGCGATCCAGCCGCAGCCCCGCGTCGTCCGCCTCGACGGCAATCTTCAAATGCTCAGGTTCGCTCACAAGGAGAGTCTATCGCAGGTTCGGTCGGACAAAGCGCCCGCCTCAGAAGGCGGTCGTTACGAATGCCCGGCCTCACTTTCATGATGATGGTTGCGGCTGATGCCGGACGAAGAGTATTTCCAGGATGATCAAGCACGCGCCAACCGTGATGGCGGAATCGGAGACGTTGAATGCAGGCCAGGGATGAAAAATGCGCAGTGGAATAAATCGCACCCACACTTCCACGAAATCGGTTACCGCGCCATGTAGAATGCGGTCGGTGACATTGCCAGTGGCGCCGGCCAGCAGCAGCGCCAGCCCCGCCGCTTGCAACGCGCTTCCGCTGCGGCTGGCCACCAGCAACCACGCGATGAATGCAATGATAACCAGGGAAACCGCGCTCAACAGCACGCGAACCGCAGACGCCGGATAGTTCGCCAAGAAACTAAAAGCGATTCCGGGGTTCCGCGCATAGACCAGGCTCACGACGTTCCCGATAATCGCATGGGGAAAGTAATCTCCCGGCCGCGATTCGATCCAAGCTTTCGTGGCGCGATCCAAAAAGACCACGCCGAGCGTTAGCCACAACCAGCGAAGGCGCCGAGGCAAAATCATGAGTGGCTGGCTTCGATCTCTGCGATGGCTTCGCTGCAGCGCTCGCAGATGGTGGGATAGCGCGTGTTCTCTCCCACATGCGTGGAAAAGTTCCAGCAGTGTTCGCACTTCTTGCCATCCGCGCGCTGCACGGTTACTTCAAGGCCCGGCACCACCTCCGAACGGTACTCTCCGGTTCCCGCGCTGATGAAATCCACCTGCGACACGATGAAGAGGCCGGGCAGAACGGGCAAATAATGTTTGAGTTTGGCCTTCAACTCCAGATCGGCGTTGAGCAGCACTTTCGCCTCGAGCCCTGAGTTGATCAGTTTCTTTTCGTTGCGCGCGGTTTCCAGAGCCTTCAGCACTTCGCCGCGAACTTTGCCAAGCAATTCCCATGTGTCGGCTTTGTCCGCGGGAATGCCGCTTTGCAAATCGGCTTCCTGCGGAAACAATGCGATGTGCACGCTCTCTGGTTCTCCGGCCGCCTTTGGCAAATACTTCCAAAGTTCCTCAGCAGTGAAAACAAGGATGGGCGCGGCCAGGCGCACCAGGGCGCTGGTGATCTTCCACACCGCCGTTTGTGCGGAGCGGCGCGACCTGCTGTTGGGCGCTTTGGTGTACAGCCGGTCCTTCAGCACGTCGTAATAAAACGCGCTTAAATCCACGACGCAGTAATCGTGAATCGCGTGGTATACGCGGTGAAATTCATACGCGGCATACCATTCGCGGCAGCGTTTGACGAGGTCGGCGGTGCGCTCGAGCATCCAGCGATCCATCTCCTCGAGATGCTCGTTGGCCAGCGCATCTCGCGAGGGATTGAAATCGCTCAAATTCCCCAGCGCGAACCGGAATGTGTTGCGGATCTTGCGATACGCTTCGCTGAGCTGCGTCATCACCCGCTCACTCATCTTTACGTCCGCCTGGTATTCCTGCGAAGCCACCCACAAGCGCAACAGGTCCGCGCCCCACTTGTCGCAAATCTCGGAGGGCAGCACGATGTTGCCCAGTGATTTCGACATCGGCCGGCCCTGCTCGTCCAGCGTCCATCCATGCGTCACCACGCTGCGATACGGCGCCTTGTCCCGAATGCCCACCGCGATCAGCAGCGAACTGTGGAACCACCCGCGATATTGATCTGGACCTTCCAGGTAAACGTCGGCGGGCCACTCTTTACCATGCAAAACGGCGAGGTGCGACGATCCGGAATCGAACCACACGTCCAGAATGTCGTGTTCCTTGCGCCATTTGCCGGCGCCGCAGGAGCACTTCGTTCCCGGCGGCAGAAGTTCTTCAGGTGTATGCGTGTACCAGGCGTCGGCGCCTTCCTTTTCAAACCATTTCACGACGTTGCGCAGCGCCGTGAAATCGTCGAGCTGTTTTCCGCAGGCATCGCAGAAAAACACAATAATCGGAACGCCCCAGAAACGCTGGCGAGAGACGCACCAATCGGGACGTTTATCGATCATTTCGTAGATGCGATCCTCGCCCCAGCCGGGAATCCACTTCACGTTGTGAATTTCCTGCAGCGCTTCCTGGCGCAACGATTTCTGCGCCCCGTGCGCCACCTGATCCAACTTCACGAACCATTGCTCCGTGGCGCGAAAGATCACCGGATTGTGGCAACGCCAGCAGTGCGGGTAGGAATGTTTGTACGCGTGATGGCCCAGCAACGCGCCGCGGTCCCCGAGAAGTTTTACGATGATGGGATTCGCGGTGAACACATCTTTGCCTTTGTATTCCGGCAAGCCTTCCTGATACACGCCCTGGTCATCCAAGGGCGCATAAATTTCCAAACCGTATTTTTGGCCGGAGATAAAGTCATCTGCGCCATGGCCGGGTGCCGTGTGCACGATCCCGCTGCCTTGATCCAGCGTGACATAGTCCGCCAGAATGCCGGGCACCTGAATCGGCAGGAAGGGATGCTGGAATTTCATGCCCTCAAAATCGCGGCCCTTGAATGTGGCAAGCACGTCGGCTTGCTTGATATCCGCCTCGGCTTGCAAACCAGCGATGCGATCCACGGCCAGCAGCAACTTCCCTTTCTCCGTCTGCACCACGGCGTACTGGTAGTCCGGGTGAAACGCCAGTGCGCGGTTGTGGGGAATCGTCCACGGCGTTGTGGTCCAGATCACCGCGGAAACGTCGGATCCAATCTTGGCGGCATCGCCTGTGCCGCCGCCCACAACTCTAAACGTGACCCAGATCGAGGGGCTGGTGTGGTCTTCGTATTCCACTTCCGCTTCCGCCAACGCGGTGTTGTCGTAAATGCACCAGTAGACCGGCTTGCGCCCGCGGTAGACATAACCCTTTTCCATGAACTCCAGGAAAGCCTCGGCAATGGTGGCCTCGTATGGACGGCTCATGGTGAGGTACGGATCGTTCCAGCGGCCAAAGACGCCGAGGCGCTTGAAATCGCGTTTGTGTTGTTCGACGTACCGCGCAGCGTAGTCGCGGCAACGTTGGCGGAACTCGGCAGGGGAAACCTTGCCCTTTCCGCCCAGTTCCTTTTCCACCTGCGTTTCGATGGGCAAGCCATGGCAATCCCAGCCCGGCACATAAGGCGCATAGTGCCCGGCCATGCTCTTGGATTTCACGACCAGGTCTTTCAGCGTCTTGTTGAGCCCGGTGCCGAGGTGAATGGTCCCCGTGGGATACGGCGGGCCGTCGTGGAGCACGAACAGGGGCTTGCCCAGGCGAGCCTCCAGAATGCGTTCGTAGAGATGGGACTCCTCCCAGGCGGCCAATTGCTTGGGTTCGTTCTGGGGAAGACTTGCCTTCATCGGGAAATCCGTCTTGGGCAAGTTCAATGTCTTCTTTAGTTCCAATGGTTCAGCCATGGATGTAGTATGCCGATGTCCCTTCTACGCCGCCCTTTTGCGGGTGACCGGAAACGGTCGAAAGCCCTGGGTGCACGGCGGGAAACTACGGAAAGCAGTGTAACAACGTATGTTACAATGAAAGCCAGCAGGTGTCAGCCGTGGGGGTCGCGCAACCTTTCCTGGCCCGCGTGAATCATAACGGCTGGGTGAACAATCTGCGGTGGACCTACGTCTAACCGAGTCGAGGGAATAAAAGGTGCCGGGTTTCATCAACCTACTTCCTGACGAGCTGAGCAAGCCGAAGCGCACTGGGCCAGAAGAAGTTATTCCTGTGTCCAGGGAGGCGCTGCCCGATTTCGGCACGCCCGCCCATCTCATGCCGGACGATTTCTGGTCCAACCTCAAACAATTCCTATTTGAAGCTCCCGTGAAAGTGATCGAGCGCAAGGATGCGCCATTCACTCGGAACACGTTTAAGACCGGCGGAGTTACCGACAATCTGAAGTTTTTCCTGTCCTCTCCCACGGCGCCGAAGAAAGTCGTTAACAAGCGCCTGGAAGTGGATTGGGGCGGAAACTTTGGCAGCTTCTCGGACCGGTTGAAGGAACTGTTCTTCCCGAAGAAATTGCCGCCGCTGAATGTGACCAGCAAACCAATCAAGGTGAAGGACATCTGGTCGAAGGATGAGAATTGGAGTTGGACCCAGGCCACGGCGTTTGCGCTGCACATTGGTATCGTGGCGCTGCTGATTGTTCCGTTTGGCTGGAATTTCATCAACAAGAATATTGAGGCCAAGAACAAGCCGGGCATTGATGTGACCGGCCTCGATATTTC
The DNA here is from genome assembly GCA_964405585.1 of uncultured Acidobacteriaceae bacterium. Lineage (GTDB taxonomy): Bacteria > Acidobacteriota > Terriglobia > Acidiferrales > UBA7541 > Acidiferrum. The sequence continues at coordinate 4,626 of CAYOOS010000186.1, forward strand.
GCCTTACGTCTCAAAGCTTCCGGCTGGTGCCAACAAGGCGGGTGGAGGCGGTGGCGGCGGTGATCGTTCGCCCGTACCCGCAACCAAGGGCAAGGCGCCGCGCTTTACGATGACGCAATTCACGCCTCCTACGGCGGTGATCAAGAATCCGGATCCGAAACTCCCGATGGAACCCACGTTGCTCGGCCCACCGGATTTGAAAGTGGCGAATCCCGCGCTCTCTAATTTTGGCGATCCGCTGGCGGCCTCGGTCACCATGTCCAATGGACCCGGCGGCGGCGGTGGCATCGGCTCCGGCGAAGGCGGAGGCATTGGCAGCGGCAACGGCGCTGGACTTGGCCCGGGCGAAGGCGGCGGCACCGGTGGCGGCGTTTTCCGCGCGGGAGTGAATGGTGTTGGCTCGCCATCGTGTTTCTACATGCCCAACCCGCCGTATTCGGAAGAGGCCCGCAAGGCAAAATATTCCGGCGTGGTGCTGGTTCAGGCGGTTGTAACCGTGGATGGCCGTGTGACCAACCCGCAAGTCCTGAAGAGCCCCGGCCTGGGACTTGATGACACCACAGTCACCACCATGCGTACCTGGCGCTGCAAAGCGGCAACCGGCCCGAATGGCAAGCCAGTGCCAACGCTGGTCTCCTTTGAAGTAAACTTCCGGCTGTACTAAAACATCTTCAAACTTTTGCCAAAAGCAAAGAGGGCTAACGGCCCTTTTTTCTTTTTTCCTTACGTTTCTCTCATCCCTCGCGCCCGTCCGGGCAACCTAATTTGCAGAGTGGAATTCTGACGTATTGATTGCTCCTCCGCATTCTTTCGATTCCGCAATTGTGTTCAGGTGCGGAGGTTGACGGAGGCGCCTGTGTTCAGCCCGCTGCGCAATTCATCCAGTTCGGAATCGTGGTTTCACCGTGTTGTAGAGAATATGCAGGAACTCGGCGCACGAAAGGTTGTTGTGAGTGGCCCACCGGCCCCCGGACCGCTCCATTTCTGCGTCATTGATCTTTCCGCGCGCAAGGGAAACGCACAAACATTCTCCGCGATTTTTCATGTGGCCGTGTGTTGCCTGGCGTTGGCGCTTCTGACCGCGACCCCTGATGGCAAGCAAATTCTGCGCAAAATTGATATTGGTACGCCTCATGGAATTTTGCCGTATCTGCCTCCACCAGATCCAAACACTTTTGGCCAGCCGGGGCTGGGCCAGAACGGAGGCAGCGGCAACAACGATCCGCGGCCGGCGCGGCGTGGAGACCTGGCGCCAATGTCGTCCATACCGCTTGCGCCTCCGCGCCTGCCACAAAATCGCCCAGAGGAGTTGCCAGTTCCTCCGGCAGTTTTCGACCCGAACGCTCCCACGAATGTCGCGATCGTCATGCATCTGGGCCTGCCCTGGATGCATGACGACAACGATTCCGCCGGACCTGGCACTGGCCACGGAATTGGTAACGGCAAGGGGAATGGCATGGGTGACGGAGATGGTGACGGTGAGGGAGCGGGTGGTGATGGTGGCAACTACGCGAACGTCGTTTCGCAACCCGCATGCAACTATTGCCCTGATCCGGAATACACGGAAGAAGCGCGCAAGGGAAAGCTGCAGGGTGGCGTGACGGTGCAAGTGCTGATCGGAGAGGACGGCACCGCGAAGAGGATACGCATCGTGAAGGGATAGGGTATGGGGCTCGACGAACGGACGATCGAGACGGTCCGCCATTGGCATTTTGTACCTGCGCGCGACGCGCATCAGCGCGGGGTCCCTGTTTGGGTCACCATCGAAGCTACATTTCGGCTGTTCTGATTTAGCGCGGAAGTCTGCCTGAAAAAATCCTCCGAAGAATCTGGCGCTGCAACCTTCGCCGAGGGTGTAGGCTGGGTGTAGCCGTAAAGTAAAATGAAAATTCCTGCGGTCTGGAAGGGAAAACTTCCGTGATTACGAGAAGAGGTTTTTTGGGTGCGCTCTCCGCCGTTTCGGCTTCTAGCCTTATACCTGTCAGCGGCATGGCACAAAAGGCAGAAGAGGCTGCGTCATCGCCGACACCGGCTCCTGCGCCGTCAAGCGAAGACGTCACGAAATTCGTGAAGATTGCCATTGGCACGGGCGGTCATGGCCACACGTATCCCGGCGCAACCGTGCCCTTCGGGATGGTGCAGCTCAGCCCCGACACGTTCGACGAAGGTTGGGACTGGTGCTCGGGTTATCACTATTCCGATTCCTCCATCATGGGTTTCAGCCACACGCACCTGAGCGGCACGGGCGCCGCAGATATGCTGGACTTTCTGCTGATGCCGGGGACTGGGCCGGACAAAATATTTCCTGGCGCACGGGAAAACCCTGGCGAAGGCTATCGTTCGCGCTTCCACCATGCGGACGAAATCGCGGAAGTTGGCTACTACTCGGTTTTGCTGCGCGATTACAACATCCGCGCCGAACTTAGCGCTACGGAGCGCGCGGGAATTCATCGCTACACCTTCCCGGCGAGCGACGCCAGCTATTTCATTCTGGATCTCCATCACCGCTCCAGCCGCTACGACATCGCTTGGTCCGAAGTGAAGATTGTGGGTGACGATACGATCGTAGGTGGGCGCGGCGTGAATGGCTGGGCACCCGGGCGTCAGATTTATTTCGCAATGAAGTTCTCGAAGCCTTTCGCGTCTTCTGAGATCGTGTCCGAGGATAAGAAACTCGACACTTCCGTTAAGGAAGCAAAGAGCAAATCGCTGAAATGCCTGCTGCACTACAAGACCGGCAAAGGTGAAGTGATTTTGGTAAAGGTGGGGCTTTCCGGCGTAAGCAGTGAAGGCGCCATGAAGAATCTGGAAGCGGAAATTCCCGGCTGGGATTTTGAGAAGGTGCGCCACGACGCGCACAAAGCGTGGCAGCGCGAACTTTCGCGAATTAGAATCACAACCAACAATCTCGCTCACAAAGAGATTTTCTACACCAGCCTGTATCACACAAAAGTTGCGCCGACGCTGTTCGATGACGCGGACGGCCAATATCGCGGAATGGATGGCGAGGTACATCGCCTGCCGAAGGGGCTGCACAACTACAGCACCTTCTCTATCTGGGATACATTTCGCGCCGCGCATCCCCTGTTTACGATTGCGCTGCCGGAACGCGTTCCGGATTTCGTGAATTGCCTGATCCGCATGGCGCAGGAAAGTCCCGCGGGCATGCCAGTGTGGCCGCTGCAGGGAAAAGAAACTGGCTGCATGACCGGTTACCATTCCTCTGCAGTGATCGCGGAGGCGCTGGCGAAGGGCTTCCCAGATATTGACTTCAAGAAGGTGTATCCGGCCATGAGACAGCGCGCCATGGTGGACGATTACCGCGGCCTGGGCTATTACCGCAAGCTGGGTTTCATCCCCTGCGATAAGGAA